>VGWA01000036.1 GCA_016873795.1 Ignavibacteria bacterium | reverse complement strand
ACTTGGAAATGAAATTGCCAGATTAATTAACAACAACTTAATGAACGCAGGGAGTTACAAGCTTGATTTTGATGCAACTTATTACAAATTATCTTCGGGTGTTTATATATACAAGTTAATTACACCTTCTTTTACTACGGTGAAACGGATGATGCTGATAAAATAAGACTTACACAATCAACATCAGAAATTAAACAATATCTTAATAGTCAGATTAACACTATTCATATTCGGTGCCATTCTGGAACTAAGCGGTTGATCACCATTAACCGGTAACGGGATAATGCGATAATCGAGTTCCACGCCGTAAGAAAATTTTGTTCCTGCCTGAAATCCCGCAGAAAATATCATATTTGAAGCCCATGTTGTAGCCGTATATGTTTTATAACTCAGGGCTGAAGTTTGCAGAGGATCGGAATAGATAAAGTTATCATAAGATTCATAAATATAGCAAGCTCCTCCTCCCAATCCCAGAAAAATACCGCTTGCCAGCGACGAAGTATTTCCTCCCAAAGGATAAATCTTCAGTTTTGCAGTGAGCGGCAGCATAAACAGGTATAAATTCTGGGGTACATAATAATAATAAGTTTTCATGCTTTTATCATAAAAATTAAAACCGGGTCTTGAATTGGACCTATTGTATATTATGGAAGGATAAAATTCAAATTCAAATATATTAGAAAATCTTCTTCCTATATATATATCAAACTTCGACATATAGTTATTATTTCTGAAATCGATTGTAGGGTAATTGTCTGCCATTACAGACTGCGTGTAAAACATTAACGAGAACCCTATTCCCGCAAAGTTATATGCCGATGTTCTTTCCTTATATTGAGATTGTGCTGTTTCAGAAATACTTATCAGCAGCAATATGATTATCAATATCTTTTTCATAATATATTTTTTAGATTATAAAATATATCTGCTTAAGTCTCTATTTCTAACAACAGAACTTAATCTATCGTTCACTACTTTTTTATCAATTTCAATTTTTTCCTTTTTATTGACATCAGGAACTTCGAATAGAATATCTTCCAACAAATTTGTAATTATGGTATGCAGTCGTCTTGCACCTATATTCTCGACCTGTTCATTTACTTCCGTGGCAATTTTTGCAATTTCTTTAATAGCTTCATCCTTAAAGATTAATTCGATTCCTTCCGTTTCCAGAATAGCCTGATATTGTTTAATCAACGCATTTTCCGGTTGAGTCAGTATTTTATAAAAATCTTCTTCCGTAAGGCTGTTCAGTTCAACGCGGATAGGAAATCTTCCTTGCAGTTCCGGTATTAAATCACTTGGTTTAGTAGTATGAAAAGCTCCCGAAGCAATAAAAAGTATATGGTCTGTTTTGACAGGTCCATATCTTGTAATAACCGTAGAGCCCTCAACAATCGGGAGTAAATCCCTCTGCACTCCTTCTCTCGAGACATCCGCACCGGATGCTATTCTACCGTTTGCTCCGCATATTTTATCTATTTCATCAATAAAAACTATTCCGGAATTCTGCACCTTATCCAATGCTTCTTTCAGGACTGAATCCATATCAATTAATTTTTGCGATTCTTCAGCAGTAAGCACTTTTTTTGCATCTGCAATATTCAGTTTCCGTTTCTTCGTTTTTTTCGGCATTAAATTACCAAACAAGTCCTGCAGATTCATGCCCATTTCTTCCAGTCCAACAGGACCCAGTATCTGCATCATAGGAACGTTATCTGACGTTGTATCAATTTCTATAACTCTGTGATCTAACTTCCCTTCAATCAACAAATCCTTTAATCTTTCCCTTGTTTTTTCATTTGATAAATTTTCATCTATTTCGGAAAGTTTTTCCCCGCTGATTTCCTGTTGATTATTTTTTTCAGTTTTCTGTCCTTCCTCAGCCGTTTGTTTTTTTCTAACAGGCGGCATTAAGATATTCAGTATCCTTTCATTAGCATTCTCTTCGGCTTTACTCTGGACTTCTTTACTTTTCTCCAATTTAACCATATTAACCGCCAAATCGGTAAGTTCCCTTATCATAGATTCCACGTCTTTACCCACATATCCTACCTCAGTAAATTTTGATGCTTCTACTTTTACAAACGGAGCATTTGACAATCTCGATATTCTTCTTGCTATTTCGGTTTTACCCACACCTGTCGGTCCGATTAATATTATATTATTCGGCATTATTTCATCTTTCATAGTATCGATTACCTGCTGACGTCTCCAACGATTTCTCATTGCAATTGCCACACATTTTTTTGCATTATTTTGTCCTATAATATATTTATCAAGTTCCTTAACTATTTGAGTCGGCGTTAGCTGACCAATTATTCTTGTTTTTTTCTTATCGTTTTTTTTTGGCATAAAAAATTACTTATCCAGTTATTAATCCAGTTCTAAAATTGTGATTTTATTATTTGTATAAATACATATATCCGCTGCTTGTTCCAATGACTCTTTAACAATTTCTCTTGCGGTGAGTTTTGTATATTTCAGCATAACTCTGGCAGCCGAAAGTGCATACTGTCCGCCCGAGCCGATTGCAGCAATTCCGTCATCAGGTTCGATTACGTCACCCGTACCTGAAATTATTAATGTTTTATCCTTCCCTACCACAGCGAGTAAAGCTTCCAATCTTCTCAGATATTTATCGGTTCTCCATTCTTTAGCAAGTTCAACTGCCGCACGCGACAGATTTCCTTTATATTGTTCAAGTTTTCCTTCAAATCTTTCAAATAAAGTAAATGCATCCGACGTGGCACCGGCAAATCCAACCAACACCTGATTATTGTATATTTTTCTTACTTTTTTTGATGTATGTTTCATAACCGAAGTTCCCATTGTCACCTGTCCGTCGCTTCCGATAACCGATTTCCCATTCCTTATTAATCCAATTACAGTTGTTCCTTTTATTTTCTTTTTTTTCATTTTTATAAATATGTTATAATGATTATAATTTTCTTCTTAGTTTTGCGACCGGTATATTCAATGATTCTCTATATTTAGCGATCGTTCTTCTTGCTATTTTATAGCCCGCATCTTCCATTTTTTTGACAAGCTGTGCATCAGTAAACGGAACTGTTGAATTTTCAGAAAGAATAATTTCTTTCAATTTATTTTTTATTTCCGTAACCGATATATCTTCATTTTCCTTGTTCTTATAATTATAACCGAAAAAATATCTCAGCTCATAAATTCCAAAAGGTGTCTGGACATATTTACCTTTTACTGCTCTGCTTACAGTCGATTTATCGAGACCTGTTTCCGCTACTATTTCTTTTTCATAAAGCGGTTTCAAGCCCTTTCCGTTATTTTCAAAAAATTCAATTTGTTTCCTCAAAATTAACTCCATAATTATTATCAAAGTTTCTTTCCTCAATTTAATTGCATCAATAAACCATTGAGCCCGTTGCAATTTTTCTCTCATTTTCTCACGATCTTCTTTTTTCTTAATATCCCTCCTGTTGATTAATTTTTTATAATACGTATTCAAACGCAAGTTCGGAACATTTCTTTCATTGACGTCAATTTTGTAAATTCCTTCTTCCTTCCTGACAATCAAATCCGGGCAGACAGACTGATTATCCATTGCTTCAACTTTCAAACCGGGTTTCGGATCGAGTTTCGATATTTGTTCAAATATCCTGTTTACCGTTTCAATATCTGTATTCAGTTCAGCTGCCAGATTCTCATAATTTTTTAATCTCAGTTCGTAAATATGTTCGGTAACCGCCTGTATGCATAACGTCTTGAAATTTTCTTCGAGATTTATCACTTTTAACTGGTTAATGAGGCACTCCTGCAAATTTCTTGCTGCTATACCCGGAGGTTCAAGATTCTGTATTTCCTTTAAAACCTCTTCCACTTCATCTTCGGTTATAGTCTCATTTTCAAATTCAGTCTGTTTTTTTAATTTATTTAAATTCAACGTAAAATCTCCGATATTTTCTCTGAAATAACCTTCGTTATCGAGATTTCCAATAATTTCTTCTCCTATATAAATCTGTTTATCGCTTAAATTTGTCAATCGCAACTGAGCTTTCAAGCTGTCATAAATCGTTATTCTTTCTTTCCAGATATTTTCGTAGTTTACGTCTTTGCTCTGAAATTCACTTTCTTCAGTCTTATATCCAATCAGGTCTCCGTCAGTAAAATCTTCTATATCATATTCTTCTTCCCTTTTTTCCTTTTCTTCTACCGATTCCTGTAAATCTTCATACCCGTTTTCTGTTCCTTTAATATCCTCCTGCAGTTCTCCTTCTTCGAGAAAAGGATTTACTTCCAGTTCCGCCCTTATCAGTTCTTCCATAGCAAGTGCAGGAACCGTCAATAAATTCTGTCTTTGTATTATCTTTGAAATATTTTTAAATGTTAATTTTGCTTCCTGCTGAATTACCATTTTTTTATTTTAAAACATTAAACAATTTGAGAATTACATCTTTTCCTGAATTTATTACAGAGTTCCTCACCGAACTTTCTCAGCAGCGGCTCTTCCAGAAAATCCAACAATCTTATATTCTCTTTTTTTCCTTTACTGATTGCTTCCTTACATTCATCTATCATTTCATATTTCATCACATTTTTTTCAGGACCCGACATTCTGATAGGAAACAAGTGGCATGATATCGGTTTAATAAAACTTATTTCATCATTTTCGTATGCTTTTTGGAAACAGCATTTACAGATGCCATTATCCATATACGAAAAAACACAATCCTCATCATTCAAACTCTTCAAATGATAATTTCCGTAAATTACTTCATAAAATCCTTTCTCTTCTATCAAAGACATATTATTTTCAGGCAAGTACTTTTTTACATTTTCCAATATCTTTTCAATTTCCTCAACTTCTTCAGAATTAACAGGGGCTCCTAAAGCTCCTTTAAGTTTACAGCATGCACCTTTGCATTTCTCCATATCACATGCGAATTTCAATTTGAAAATATCTTCTTCACAATAAATATTTATTAAACCATTTCTCATATTTTTATAAAATTCTTGCCAGGTAACTGTTTAATAATCCCTTTAAATTCAAGCGATAATAAATTTACCAGACAATCCGAAACACTAAATCCCGTCATTTCACATATAGAATCTATATGTACGGGTTCAGTTCCGAGTACATCATATATTTTCTTTTCAAAAATACTCAATTCCTCATTAACTTTTAATTCAATTGCGATTCCCTCTTTCTTCACAAAATCTTTATAAACATAATACAGTTCATCGAAAATATCATCGAATTTACTAACTAATTTCGCCTGTCCTTTTTTTATTAATTCATTTGCTCCTTCCGATTTTCTCGAAAAAATATATCCCGGAACGGCAAAAACTTCTCTGTTCTGGTCAAGTGCAAAGCCTGCTGTAATCATTGAACCGCCTTTTATACCGGTTTCTATTATCACAGTCCCCTGACTGATTCCCGAGATTACCCTATTTCTTCTCGGGAAGTTCATTTTATCCGGTCCCGTTCCGCATTCAAACTCACTTATTACCGCACCCCTTTCGCTGATAACTTCAAATAATCTTTTATTCTCCTGCGGATAAATTACATCCAATCCGCAGCCAAGTACAGCATAAGTCAAATTTCTCTTTTCAAGTGCAGTTCTGTGAGCAAGAGTATCTATTCCCCGTGCCATCCCGCTCACTATCGGTATACCATATCCAGAAACTTCCTCTGCCAGTTTTCTGCAAGCATTTCTACCATACTCCGTCGGAGTTCTTGTACCAACGAAACTCAGTGAATACTCATCTTCCTTTCTCAACTCACCTTTGTAATATAAAACAGAAGGCGGGTCATATATTTTCTTTAAATTTGCAGGAAACTTCTCATCTGTAATCGTAACTGCAGACACTTCATATTTCTCATTTCTTCTCATCATCTCACCGTACCATTTATCAAAGTCATTTATATTTCTTAGTGCTCTAATAATTTCATCGGAAATCTTTCCGCTAACACCCTCTAATTTTTCCAGTTCATTCTTCGTAACCGATTTAAAATCTTCCAGATTTTTAAATGTTTCCAAAATCATCTTTACCCTCACACTCCCAAGATTTTTAATATTTTTAAGAAAACTCACATATTTTAAATTTTCCGAATAATACATATCAGTCATAATTTTAAAATATCAATTTAATTACTACATTCCTCAAAATTTAGTCAATTAATTGACTACGAAATCAATAAATCAGTTTTTAATATTTCCTTATCTGTAACAAATACTTCTGTAATTGCAATTTTCACAACGTCCTTTGTCCTCCGTTTGCCTGAACTCTCCACTTTCTTCGGTTATATCTTCAATTTTTTTTCCAAGTCTCTCCCCGAAATAATTCATCATACTCTCTTTTTCCGATTCATTCATATTTTCCATGCCGCCTATGTATTTAATACCCTTTCTGATATCTTTCAGAGGAAATATCCCGCTCACAATATCTTCCGCTTTTTCTGTTTTTCTATATATATATTCATAGAGCATCAGCTGTAAATTTAACCTGTAACCAGGGTCGTTAAAAACTTTTTCGATATATTCTTCATTTTCTTTCCTTACAATTTTTTTTAAGTCTACATTTCCGGTTTTATAATCAATTATAAAATGCCTACCGTCCTTTATATGTATCCTGTCAATAATACCTTTTAGTATAATCTCTTTCTGTTTTTTATCTCCGATGTTAATTTCCGCTCTGACTTTTTTTTCCGTATCTTTTATTTCGAACGGGGCAAGTTCTTTATCACATTTAAACGCTCTTTTCATCAGTTCTTTTACTACATTTTTATATAACAGATTTCTTCCCTTCAGTTCAAAAAATCCCGAACCTTCTTTATATTCTTCTCTTAATCTCTCCATAAATTCTTCATCAAAATTTTCAATAATTTCATTTTCGATTTTTTCAATATCCTGAGAGTTTAATTCCTTCCCTTTATATCCCTCGTATGCCGTGTTCATCATACTATGGAAAACCAGTCCCAGTCCTTTTTGTTCCATAACTTCTTCGATATCCTCATCCTCTTCAAGTTTTGCCACATACTTTAAGAAATATTGAAGCGGACAATTAATATATGTACTTATCGAGCTTGCCGAAAACATCAACTTTGTTCCTTCATCGAATCTTTTTTTAACTATTATTTCTTTCGGTTTTGTTAATTCAACGGGTAATGTTAATATTTTCTTCTCATATTTAATTTCAAGATTTTTATCGAGCAGTTCATTTTCGAGCTGTAAGATATATCTGCTTATACCTCCGTATCTATTATTATCAGTATTGCTGTCATAAAATAAAAATATATTTTTTGCTCTTTGTATCAGTCTATAAAAATAATAAGCCGTTATTGAGTCTTCCTCTTCAGGCATTAACATACCGTAAATTTTTCTCAATGTGTAAGGAATAAACGAAGTGTAACCTATTCCTTTCGGCATAATTCCTTCATTCACAGAGAGTACAAATACATTCTCAAAATCAAGAATTCTGCTCTCCAGTAATCCCATAATCTGGAGTCCTTCAAGCGGTTCCCCGGTAAAAGTAATTTGCAATCCTCTAAATATCTCGTCCGCCAATCTCCAGTAAGTTTCATTTTCCAAAGTTATGCTGTATTCTTCCGTTACATCTTTCAGTCTATTTATCTGGAAATAAAAATTATATAAAAACTCGTTAATAAACTTAACCGGTAAGCCTTCATCTTTTCTTTTTTCCAAATCTTCCGATATATATTTCACAATATCCGTAAAATACCGATACATTTCGTTATAATCTTTTACTCTTTTCAAAATCAAATTTAATATTTCCGGTATTCCGGCATTTTCTTTTTTTTCTTTCAGTACATTTGCAATAATTTCCTTTCCTGCAAAGATAATATTTCCATCTTTTAACTTATGATATAATTCAAAGACTTTTCCTGTATCTTTGTACTTAACGAAGCTATGGAGTAATACTCTTTCGATATCTTTATAATAGAATTCAACTTTTCCGTTTCTTTCACTTGAATTTTTCTGCAAATCCATAATTATTCTGAAAAAACTGTAAAAGGAGGAAAATCTGAACGGAAATCCCATTGTAACGTTCATTTTATCGACTTCATCGGGTATAGAATAAAGCACCGGCAGAAGGAGGCTTTCGTCCGGTAAAATCACCGCAGTTTGCTCCGTTCTGCTTTTATCTTCTCTTAAAAACTTCGACAGTTCATATCCGAATCCTTTTACCATTCCTGCAGCAAGCGGGGTACTTATTACATTTATATACTTTTTATCTTCTGAAATAATATTTTCTGTCCAATCTGATTTTTCCAATTCAAGTCTTTTAATATTTCTTCTTATAAAATATCCTGCTTCCTGTTTATTATCATCCAGATAATATTTATCCGCATCAAAGTAAATTTCACCAATCCGTTTCTTCAGAAAATATCTGATTATTCCTTCTTCGGATTTAGAAAGATAATTGAAACCGGCAAAAATTGTTTTTTTCCATTTTATTTCCAATTCATCTTTTTCAAGACGCTCATATAAATCCCTGTACATCATCCCTTCATAGGCATAATTATTATTCTTCAGATTTTCTTTAAATTTTTCGAAAACAATTCCTATAATTTCCCATATCTTTATAAAATTATTATCTTCTTCCCGGTTAGTTTTATAATTCCTTGCCGAATCCCAGAATCTCTTATATTCCCCGCTTAATTCCGTTTCGAACTTTTCCTCGATCTCTTTATAATCGGTAATAACTTTAAACAAGGTTTTTGTATCAACAAGATTCTTATCGGCTGCATCAAAATCATTTAAAAGCATATCTCCCCAAGGATAAAAGCTATCGAAGGTTTCTTTCTCTTCTACACTATGGTAAACTTTATACAATTCAAAAATCAACTTTATTCTATCACATAAAATATAGTCTGACAAATTTTCAATAAAGTCCGATATACTCATTGTCCGAGGAAGCCACGCAGCTTTTTCCAGCAATCCAGAAAGTTCCTTTCTGAAATACAGGCACGCTCTTCTTGTCGGAAATATAATGATAATATCCTTCAAGATTTTTTCATTTTCTTTTACAATACCGGCAGCAAGTTTATTTAAAAATGTTTCCATAAGATTTTTATATCTTTTTCACGTATGGAGTTTCGGAAATATATAACAAATACTCTTCGACTTTCGAATACCCCATTTCTTTTAATAATTCCCCGTAATTTTTCAATTGCTTTATATGCGATTCCGATTCTTTTCCTGTTTTATAATCAATTACAACGACTTCATCATCTTTTATCAATATTCTATCCGGTCTGTATACTTCATTCTTTTGTTTTATTATTTCTGCTTCGTTCAACACCTCATAACCTTCTTCGAACCATTTTCCCGATATTTTATCACCGATAATTTTTTTTACCACCTCTTTTAATCCTTTAACATCATCTTCCAGAATCAATCCTTTCATCTTCAACTTCACAAGTGCTTTATCAATATCTTTTTTATTCACAATTTCCGACAGTAATTTATGAATTAAGATTCCGTAATTCAATTTTTTCCGTAAGATCCCGTCTTTCTCAATTCCAAGATTCGAATGTACCGGTCTTATAATAATCTTTTTATTCCAATCACCTTTTTCATAATATTTATACATTTCGCTTATTTCTTTTTCCACTTCTTCTTTCTTTTCTTCTGTAACCTTACGGCTGCCGTATTCAAAAAATTCATTTCCCCATTTATCTTCTGCCGACGTTAAAATATTTTTTAAATTTTCCGAGTTTTTTATTGTATCTTCTATCAAACATCCTGCAATATCTTTGTTATTTCTTACTTCCGAAGTAAACACATACAACCGTTCCTTTGCTCTTGTGAAAGCTACATACAACAAATTTAGATTGTCAATTCTCGTTCTTATCGATTCCTCATAAAATTCCTTTTCAAACACGGTTTCTATAAGTCCATTTTCAGCGGATACAAAATACATAGGTGCTTCATTTTTCAACAAACGTTTTGCAGGCACCCACATTGTATCCAATCTCCCGTCAACATCGAGTCTCCAGTTTGCGAAAGGTAAAATTACGATTCTGCTCTGCAATCCTTTTGATTTATGGATTGTCATAATTTTAACTTTTCCTTTCATTTCCGGTGTAGTAATTGACTGTTCATTTCCGTAGACATCCCACCAATCGAGAAAACTTTTGATATCACCACCGTATCTGTTCGAATAGTCAAAAACAATTTCCAGAAATTTCATCACAAACGGATTGTAATTTTTATCCAGATTAAAAATTCTTATTAAATTTTCGGTCAGTTCATATAATTGCAGGCTGTTTAAATCCCCTCTCAATTCATTATCACTCCCCTTTTTAAATAAATCCTCCGGCATTGATTTTTTAAAAAATGAAAAATTCTCAACCGTATTAATAAATATTTCGTAATCATCCGAATTATATTTATTCTTTTCAAGATAATTCAGATAATGAAATACGACTTCGACTTTCGGCAAAACACATTTTCTATCACTGACATACTTCAATAAATTAACAAGAACTTTAACAGCAGGCGAATTATCCAGAAACATCGAATCCTGTGATACAACTTCTATGCCTTTTTCTCCGAGATACTCCGCCATCATCCTTCCTTTTTTATTGTCCCTGATAAGTATCAGTACATCTTCCGCAGGTATTCCTTCCGCCAATATATTCTTTAATTCATCGTTTACTCTTTCACAGACTTTTTCCTCTGAATTTTGTTCTTCATCATTTTTTAAAAACTCAATTCGTACATAACCTTTTTTATCATTATGCACAATTTCCTGTTTCACAGTATCATCATATATCTTTTCCGTAAATTTCATTAATTCTTCATTGTACTGTGCATTATATTTATTATTCACATTCAATCTGCTTCTGACTTCATCGAAGAAAAGATTATTAAATCCGATTATTTCTTTGTTACTCCTGTAATTCTTATTTAGATTATTAACCGAAAATAACTCACGGTACTCATCGAAATCCGTATGAATATAATCGGTCATTATTTTCATATCCCCGTTTCTCCATCTGTAAATTGATTGTTTTACGTCACCCACAAGCAAAATCCGATTGGACTCACTTATACTATTTTCCAAAAGAGGTTTCATATTAGTATATTGAAACAGAGATGTATCCTGAAATTCATCTATTAAATAATCTTTATAAAAGACTCCCGTCTTTTCATATATAAACGGTGCACTGTTGTCAGATACAACAGCTCTTAGGATATTATTCAAATCCGCCTGTAACATAATCCTGTTTTCATCTCTGTATTTTTGGATATACTTAAATATATCATCAAACATTGCTGTTATATATATTTTCTTACTGATGTGGACAACAGATTTATATTTCTTATATAGTAAAATGTATTTTTCAAATAATGTTTTAAATTCTGAATTAATATGTTGAATTTTACACTCATCTATTCGCATTACATTTTTCGAATCATTCTTCAACCATTTATTTTCCGAATAATTCTTAATAGGTGTGGCTGAAGGATACTTTAAATTTTCATTTGTATCAATACAAAGAAGAAAACTTACCGCACCCCTGCTTTTTCCGTTTGCATCATCAATTGTTAAACCGAAAGTTTCCATAATTTTCCCTGCTCTTTCAGGGATTTCATTAATGTTTTTTTCAATTAATTTTTTTAATTGAAAAATTTCCTCTATATGTTTCGAGATTTTCAATTTTTCCAGATATATATCATCTCCTATAAGTGCGTATTTTTTTTCCCAGTATCTTTCTCTGAATATTTCCTGAAAAAAATTTTTTAATTCTTTTTCGATATTCCACCCCTTATTATTGTCAATATTAGTCAGAATATAATTTTCTATTATTTTCAGTAATTCCTTATCTTTTGCAATGTCATCAAGCATATTTTCGGTTACAATATGTACAATCCTTGTACTATCCATTTCGAGTTCATAACCCATTCTAATATTTAATTCTTTCGCAAAAGACCTCAACAACCTGTGATAAAAACTATCTATTGTGCTTACTGAAAAGTATGAATAATTATGAAGAATGTTTTCGAGAGTTTCCTTTGCTCTCAATGATACATCCGTATTTTTATAAATATTTTCAAGATTAGTAAATAAATCCAAATTCTCTGATTTTCTTATATTTTTTTTCAAAGCAATAAGAAACTCGAGAATTCTGCTTTTCATTTCATCGGTTGCCTTGTTTGTAAACGTAATTGCCAGAACATGTTTAAAATAGTCAGGTTTCCTGAATGAAAGTTTAATATATTCTTCTGCAAGTTTATGTGTTTTTCCTGACCCTGCAGAAGATTTATAAATCAAAATCCTTTTATCAACCGACATATATAAATTTTTTTATAATCTTCAGGTAAATTAATTCAAAAAAAAATCCCGGACTTTCACGACAAAAAGACCGGGATTTTTTCTGGTTTTACAGAATCTTATTCAATTACCCTCTTTGCTTTTATGAAGACTCTTGAATAAGGTTCGTTGTTAAGTGAAGTTACAATTACTCCGGTTCTTGAACCCGAATGCACAAAATAACCGTCACTCAGATAAATACCAACATGGGATACTCTTCCTTTGTTCATAGTATCGAAAAACAACAGATCTCCGAAACTTAATTCGCTTACGGATACATCCGTTCCCACATTCGATTGTTCATAAGAAGTTCTCGGAAGTTTTATCCCGAGCGATTGATACATTACTGCCTGAACGAATCCTGAACAGTCAATTCCTCTTTTTGATGTTCCGCCCCAAAGGTATGGAGTATTTAAATACTCAATTACTTTATACATTACTTCATCCGTTACGGCATCAGATTTAGTAACCGATGAATTAATGAAACCGGCTAATGAACTCGACAGACATTCCAGATTTCTATCGTTAAGCGTTAATTTATTTGTCATTGTTTTCGATGCGTATAAATCCTTGCTATCCGACTTATTCTGAGGAGTCTGTTTAGTAACCGATTCATAACCGCCGGTACATCCGGAAATTATTGCTGCTATTAATAACAATAATAGTGATAAATTCCGGAGACTTTTGGGAATAATCATTAATATCTCCTTCTTTAATTAATAAAAAGCCCAAAGAACGCATAGTAAAAATAAGTAATTTATTTTTTACTGTCAAGTCTTAAATTAAAAAAGACTAAATTTTAAAAATTACAACTATTAATAAATAAATATCATTAAGTCGTTTTATCTTCCAAAAATCTTTAAATGATTTATATTTTCTCTCAATGTGTTTGCTAAATTATAAACAATATCTTTGTATTTATTTAAGGTAAAATATTCGTTGTCCGGATAAATAATAGCTCTTCCGGAATTAATTAAAAATTTATCATTATATATTGATTTCATTAAAATGCCTAAATCGTTTCCTTGTGCACCAATACCCGGTATAAGCAAATATATATTTTTATATACTTTTGAAAAGAATGATATATCTTTAGTATGATTGGCTCCAACGACAAACCCGATATTTTCTTTTCTTGTCCATGTAATCGATTTTTCAGCTACGATACGAAACAAAGGTTTGTCTTTAATTTTCAAATTCTGGAAATCTTCTGCACCTGTATTCGATGTTTTTATTAACAAGAAAACATATTTATCACCTCTATCGATAAAAGGTAATATTGAATCTCTTCCCAAATAGGGATTAATTGTAATTGCATCAAATTTCATATAATCAAAATAAGCTTTAGAATACATTTTTCCTGTGTTTGCAATATCGCTTCTCTTTGCATCACATATTTTCAATAAATTATCGGGTATATATCTTACTGTCTGGTGGAGTATTTTGAAACCTTCAGGACCCATACATTCATAGAACGCAGTATTTAATTTATAACCTGCGGCTACATCTTTTGTACAATCTATTATTGTTTTGTTAAAATTGAAAACTCTGTCTTTACGAAAGAATGCAGGAATTCTGTTCATATCAGGATCCAGACCTATTATGAGGTGTGATTGATTTCTTTTTGAAATAAAATTATATTTTTTATTAAAATTACCCAATTAAATAATTACATATTATAAACAGTTTTATATCTATAAGTTGCCATAGCAATTCCTATCATTATTAAGAACGACAGCAGAGACGAAATTCCGTAGCTCACGAGCGGTAAGGGAATTCCTATAACAGGCATAATCCCGACAGTCATTCCGACGTTGATTGTGAAATGAAACAGGAAAATACTTGCAAAGCCAATGCATGTTAAGCTAAAAAATCTATTTTTCGATATATAGGCGTTACTAACCATTTTAGAAATCAATATTAAAAAAAGAATTATCAGCAACCCTGAACCAACGAAGCCAAATTCTTCTCCAATCATACAGAAAATAAAATCCGTCCATTGTTCGGGGATAAATTTTAATTGTGTCTGAGTACCCTGAAGAAACCCTTTTCCGGCGATTCCACCCGAACCGATAGCGACTTTAGATTGAATAACATTATATCCGCTCCCAAGAGGATCGGAAGCCGGGTCAAAGACAGCCAGTATTCTTTTTTGCTGATAGGGTTCGAGTTTGTCATAAGCGTACTTTACGAAAAAACCGGATACAAAATTCAAAATAAAAGCAAATATTGAAATATAAACATTCCTTTTAAAGGTAAACAGAGCAATAAGAATAACCAGCAATCCGATATAAAAATAAATATTTCCCGCGAAAGAGAGTAAAGAAAGTATTATTGGTGAAATAATTACAAACAAAGCAAACGGAGAAAGTCCAGCCCAAAAAAACATCGGCAACAAGAAAGATAGAAATACCAATGTTGTACCTGTATCATTTTGTAATTTAATCAGCACAACAGGAATAACAACAAAAATGCAAGATTTTATAAACACTGCTAATTTATTTACATCTTTTTGTTCTTCGCTGCCACCGATAAAAGTTGCAATAGCCAGAACCGTAGTAATTTTTGCAAACTCTGACGGCTGGATTCCGAAACCCCCTATATAGAACCAGCTTTTATTCCCATTAATAACCTTACCGAACAGTAAAACGAGAATTAACAGAACGACAGAAAGTCCATACAAGAAATAAGAAATTTTAGACATATGTTTAGGATTGATATAACTTATCAATATAACTATTCCAAGTCCTGAAATTCCAAAATATATTTGTTTAAGATAGAAGTCAGCCCCGTTAGGAGTGCTATGAGTAGCGCTGTAAATAGAAACAAAGCCAATGATTAAAATCAAAGCAGTTGAAATAAACAGGATAATATCGAACTTATTTACAAATTTTTCCGACATTTTAATAATTCAATTAATCAGCAATGTTATTTCCAGCCGACTCATTATATTCTTCCTGTCCGCTCAGGTATTTAATCATCAGAGCAGCAGCAACAGGTGCAGCGAACTGAGAGCCCCATCCCATAAATTCGCCAAGTACACAAATAGCTATTTTCGGTTCATCATAAGGAGCAAAACCGACAAACCATGAATGGTTATTACCGCTCGGATTTTGAGCTGTACCGGTTTTCCCCGACAATATAAATTCATCAGATTTAATTCCTCTTGCAGTACCTCCCGGTCCGTTTACGACCAAATACATTCCCCTTTTTACCAAATCAAAATATTTTTGCGGAAGTTCTATACGCCGCTGGTTGAATTTTATAAATTCTTCTTCACCGGTAATGTTGTTTTTAATTTTCCTAACAAAATGAGGTTGTGAATATAATCCGTCATTACAAACAGCAGCTGTGTAGCACACCATCTGAACAGGAGAAACACCCAGTTCTCCCTGCCCTATACCAAGGCTAACGAGTGTTCCTGCAGTATGTCCCTGCGGTCCGAATATTTTCTTATAATATTCTTCAGAAGGCAGAAGTCCGGATGTTTCATTCGGTATATCAATTCCTGTTTTGGTTCCGAATCCGAACAATTTACCATAGTAATGATAGTTTTCCAGTCCAATCATTACAGACAGCTTATAAAAAAATACATTTGAAGATACTTCAATTGCTTTCACAACATTTATATTACCATAGCTTCCATGGTCTTTGAATGTTCTGTTTCCAAGAGTATATGAACCCGGACAATTAATTGTAGAAGTCGGCGTAATTTTTCCGGAACTCAAACCTGCCATAGCCATCATCATTTTCCAGGTAGAACCCGGAGGATATTTTGTTTGAGTTGCTCTATTAAATAATGGTTTATCTTTATCATTAACGAGATTGTTAAACACTTCGGGTTTAACAGAGCCGGCGAAAACACTCAGGTCAAAATCCGGTTTAGATACCATACATAATATTTCACCATTCTGCGGGTCAATAGCAATAATCGCTCCCTTTTTGTTGCTTAATAATTTTTCGGCATATTCCTGTAACTCACTGTCAATTGAAAGAAACAAATCATATCCGTTCAAAGGTTTAACATCGTCATTTCCGTCATTCATTTTTCCAACTTCTTTTCCTTTTACATCTACAGTAATAAATCTGACACCCTTTTCACCTCTGAGGAAATTTTCATATTGTTTTTCTAATCCCGTGGAACCGATAATATCGCCCTGACGATAATAGCTACCGGACTGCTCGCTAAGTTGTTTTTCCGTTATTTCACTTGTATATCCGAATATATGTGAAGCTTTAAAATTATCAGGATAGACTCTTATTGCTTCTATTTCATAATCAATACCCTGTAATTTATCTCTGTTCTCTTCGATGTATGATATTGATTTAAAATTTAAATCTCTTTTAATTTTTACGGGATTAAATCTGTTAGTTCCCGTAGCTTTTGAAATTTGTTCGATAATGTATTCCGGTTCTACTTCTGCGAGCCCTGAAATAGTCTCAAGGTTATTTTGTTCAAACAAATAGGGAGTTATTGTAAGGGTATAAGACGGTTTATTATCAACAATAACTTTTCCGTTTCTGTTGTACATCAAACCTCTTGCCGGAGTGACAATAATTTTTTTAACGGCATTTTTTTCAGATTCTTTACCATATTCCTGTTGTCCGAATACCTGTAACTGAATAAGTCTGCCGACAATAATAAGTGCTATAAATAAAGTGATTATATACAGTATATTTTTTTTGCTTCTTAGTTCCATTTAAGCCGGTAAATTAATTTTCTTTTTATAAGTAACAATCACATAAATCGAACTTAGCAGAGTAGTATATGCCGAAGTAGGGAGAACATATTTTATGATAATATCGAGAAAAATCAGAGAAAAGCCCTGAAAATAAATTATATAATAAAGGAAATTTGCCACTACCGAGCAGATAAAGACAACCATCAGAAAATAATGTTTGTACAGAAATTTTTTCGTTTCAATATTGCTGAAATATCCTGCGAGAAAACCGGCTATACAATAGCTCAGGGCTGACAGACCGAGAAATGAACCTACAAGCAAATCCATAATGATACCCGCAAAAAAACCAGTCACCATCCCAATAATTTTTCCTTTATCAATCCCGATATAAACAACAGCAACAATTACAAAATCAGGAGTTATATTATATTCGGAAATTGAGAATATCCAGATAAAAGTTTTATTTAAAAAAATCAAAACAGAAAAAATCAGAATGTATTTTAAGTAATAAAAAATCAAAATATAATTTTAATTTCCCGATAAATAAATTTTTTCGATAGTTTCACGTTCTTTATCTGGGATTTTTTTAAGAATAAAAACTTCCTCAACATCCCTGAAATTAACAGCAGGTTCGATAATAACTTTCTTAAAAAGGTTGTCAAGATTTCCGGATTCTGTCACTATTCCAACCGGAATACCGGCAGGGAAATTATTACTGTATTCGGAAGTAATGAATAAATCCCCTACTACCACATCCGCACTTTTAGGAACATTACTAACGGATATTACACCCGGACCCTCATAATTTAAAATACCGTCAACCCGGCTTCTTCTTGTCTTGACGGATACTTTTAAATCCTTGTTATAAATTATCTGACAAATCGAATAATTCAGACTTGCAGATATAATTCTTCCTACAAGACCTGCATCTGTAATAACAGGCATACCAACTTTTACATTATCAGATTCTCCGACGTCGAGAGTCAACGTGTTGCGTGTCTGGATTAATGTTTTATGTACTATTTTGGCACTTATGACGTCCAGGTTGCTTTTTTCTTTAAAATTCAAAAGTTTGAGCAGTCTTTGATTCTGAAGTCTTGATTCCTTTAATTCCGAAACTTCATTAGCCAATCTGATATTTGTTTCTCTTAAAATCTTATTTTCTGTCTGTAAATCAAAAACGTTAGGGATAGCAGAAAGTCCGCTTTGCACGGTACCAAAAGAAGAGATAGCTATTGCTCTGAAAAATCTTATTTGAGTATTGTCGTTAGAAAAGATTAAAATCAAACTAATTATTACCAGAAAGATTAGAATAAGATATTCTTTAAACTCCGAAATTAAGTTTCCAATTTTTTTCAATTTTATTTCACCCTTTATTATCTTTTCAGCATTACTTTTCTGTAAGCGTCAAGATTTTCGAGCACTTTTCCCGTCCCTTTGGCAACAGCCGTTAAAGGGTCATCCGCAACATGCACCGGCACTCCGGTTTCGATTTTCACGCGTTCATCCAATCCTTTTAATAATGCTCCTCCGCCTGTAAGAAAGATACCTCTGTCTAATATATCCGACGACAGTTCAGGTGCTGTTTTTTCCAATGCAACTTTAACTGCTTCGACCATTTGAGTAACAGGCGGATTCAATGCTTCTCTGATTTCGATAGAGCTGACTTCAGTAACTTTAGGCACACCCGCAACCAAATCCCTGCCTCTTACTTCGATAATCACTTCTTCTTTCAGCGGCATTGCTGAACCAACCTGACATTTAATTTCTTCTGAAGTTCTTTCACCTATCAGCATGTTCTGATTTGCTCTGAAAAATCTTACAATTGCATCAGTCAGTTCGTCCCCGGCTATTCTGATAGAAACTCCATTTGTAATTCCCGATAATGCGATAACAGCAATTTCCGTAGTTCCTCCTCCAACGTCAACAATCATATTTCCATAGGGTCCTGCGACATCCAGTCCGATGCCTATTGCTGCCGCCATTGGTTCAGAGATCAGATACACTTCTCTTGCTCCCACATGTTCGGCGGTATCCCTTACCGCACGTTTCTCGACATCGGTTATGCCGCTTGGTACACATAAAACAATACGCCTTGCAGGCATAAAATTTTTTGTAACTTTTTTAATGAACTCTTTCAGCATACCATCTGCCATTTCATAATCAGCTATTACACCATCGCGCATAGGTCTGACAGTCATTAATTCCCTGTGCACTCTACCCATCATTTTTTTTGCATCTTCACCTATAGCGCTAATTTTTCTTGAATTTACATCATAAGTAACTATTGACGGTTCATTCAAGACAATTCCCCTTCCTTTCATATAAATCAACGTATTAGCAGTCCCTAAATCTATTGCTATATCATTTGAGAAAAAACCAAATAAAGGCATTTAAATTTCCTTCGACAAAATATTAAAAAAATCTTAATAATTATTAAATTTATCAAATTATTTTAAACTTAAAAAGTCAGAAATATTAATAAATTTCCAACAAAATAAATCAACTAAAAATATCTATTTTCAATTAATAAACCTAAAAAATTATCCTCAAGGAGTATAAAAACACTCCGAACCAATAAAGACAGGAAAACAACCGTATGTAAAAAAATTATGCAGGTTTCTTTTTACCGAATATCAGGGCAATCACGATACATGCGAAAAAGATTCTAATTCCCATTCCAATGCCATCCAGAATTGCGGCAGGATATTTTATAGGAAAACTCGCCCATACAAAGAAAACATATGGAAGGCTATAAAATAACCCTATCAGTAATCCGTAAACAATGCCCTCTTTAAACGGAGATTCACGCTTTGCATAATTCATATAAATTAAGGACAGAAAAAATCCAGACAGGAGAGTCCCAACAATAATCGCCCAATATATCATTGAATCATGCGAGCGAAATAAAACAACATAACTTTTAAATACTTCCGATGTGATAAAAATTGAATAGAAGAGAAAACTTAGAATATACATAACCACTGCGGAAGCAATTGTCGAGATTATCAGTTTCATAAATTTATAAATTAATGTTTAAAAAAATTAATCACTAATTATCAGCTAATTATTTAAAGATAATATAAATTTTTCTTTATTAAAAGCAACAATTAAATACACCCAGATTATTCTTAAAATCTTGCATTGATTCCGATTGTAG
>VGWA01000035.1 GCA_016873795.1 Ignavibacteria bacterium | reverse complement strand
AAAATTTAAAATATGAATTCAAAAGAACTAGCAATTTTTATTTCTGAACTGATGCTGGAAAAAAAAGGACTGGATATACTCGTAATGGATTTAAGGAAACTGACGTCGATAACCGATTATTTTGTGATATGCACTGCTTCAAGCGATACGCAGGTCAAAGCAATATCGGACAACATTCTCGAAAAATCAAAAGCATCGGGTGTTAAGCCCTGGCATAACGAGGGATACGCTAATTTAAACTGGGTATTAATGGATTTTGTCGATGTTGTGGCGCACATATTTCTCGAAGAAACAAGGAAATTTTATAATATAGAAGGTTTATGGGGTGATGCCGAAATACAGAGAATCGAAGACAAAAAAAAGCCGTTAAAAACCGGGACTGTCAAACGAAAATCAAAATGAAAAGCAGAATAATATTTACGACGGGTGACTCTAACGGAATCGGTCCGGAAATACTTCTGAAAATTTTCGGATTACCCGTAATTAAAAGAAATTTCATCGTGAAAATTACCGGCATATACAGTGTTTTCAAATATTATTCGGAATTATTAGAACTGCCTCCGGTTAAACAGGATGACGTTATCGAATTAAGAAATTTCAAAAACTTTAAACCCGAACCGGGAACAATAGGGAAAACCTCCGGAAAAATTTCCGGACACTCAGTAAGACTTGCAGTGGAACTTTGCCTGAAAAAACGCTTCGATGCGGTTGTAACTATGCCTGTTTCGAAATCCGCTTTAAACAAAGGCGGATTTAAATTCAACGGACATACGGAAATGATCAGCAGTCAAACAGGCGATAAAAACTATTTCATGCTTATGAATTCGGGTAATTTAAATATTATTCCGCTGACGATACACATCCCGCTCGGCAAAGTTGCAAAATCCATATCGACCGGTTTTATAGTAAAAAAAACCATACAGATTAATAAATATTTTAAGGAAACTTTCGGGAAGGAAATACCAAAAATTGCAATTTTATCTCTGAATCCTCACTGCAGCGAAGACGGGATACTCGGCTCGGAAGAAAGCGAAAAAATTATTCCCGCTTTAAAAATATTACAAGCGGGAGGAATTATAATTAAAGGTCCTTTCGCATCGGACGGATTTTTCGCAAATAAAATTTATAAAGACTACGACGTAATTCTTGCGCTCTATCACGATCAGGCAATGATTCCATTTAAAATTTTATCATACGGAAAAGGTGTCAATTTAACGGGCGGAATAAAAATTATCAGAACCTCACCCTCACACGGTACCGGATTCGATATCGCGGGAAAAGGAAAAGCAAAAATTGACAGTACGCTTGCTGCAGTCGAACTGGCAGACTTTCTGATTAAAACAAAGAAAAGAAATGGGAATCATAAAGGTTGACAATATATCATTCGGCTACGAAGATTCAACGATAAAAAAAACTTCATCAGTTGAAGAAAACGAAATTTTCAGAGATGCTTCATTTAAAACAAATGAAAACGATTTTGTAATAATAATAGGAGAAAACGGAAGCGGAAAAACTACATTATTAAGACTGCTGCATTTCGAATTATTTCCCAATAAGGGTAAAATATTTTTCGATAAATACGATTCATCATCGGTTGATTTCACAGAAATACCGAAAGTAAGAAGAAAGATATCGATGATTTATCAGGATTTAAAATTGCTGGCAGACAGAACGGTTTTTGACAATATTGCACTCCCGCTGAATATTGCAGGTATGAACAAAGAAGAAATAAAGAAGAAAGTCAATGAAACAGCAGAAAAGACAGGACTGACTAATCTGCTTGGTAAAAAACCTCAGAAAATATCGGGAGGCGAGCAGCAAAAAACCGCAATCTCAAGGGCAATCATAAATAATCCCGAAATATTACTGGCGGATGAACCTACGGCAAACATCGACCCGTTCGAAACAAGGGAAATTATCAAACTTCTTTTTGATTTTGCATCCGGCGGAGGCTCGGTTATAGTTGCTACCCATGACTTTTCAATTATTAAAGAATATTCATACAAAAGAATCGTACAAATCAGGGACAAAAAACTACTTGACGTAAAATTAAAATAACAGAAAATTAAACTGACAGAAGGTTAGTGTAATCCGGGAAATAATTACTCCCTGTTCATCAGAAAATCAATAACTTTTTCCCAGTCCTTGTTAAAATCGAACTGAAATCTGTCCGAAGGATTCAACCTGAAACCCTGTTCAAGCATTATCAGCCCCTCTTCTATTTCACCCTTGATAAAATATATTTTGGCTTTTTCGTAATAAGGTTCAGCCCACTCGGGATTATTCTTAACCGATTCACTGAATGCCCGAAGCGCTTCCCCGTATTTTTTCTTTTCCAGCAGTGCAATTCCGTAATCATACCATACAAGATAATTTGCCGGTTCGAATTCAGTAACTTTTTTATAACTGTCAATTGCCTCGTCAAATTTTCCAAGAGAAAATTCCGCGTCAGCTTTTGAATACCAGAGCTCGGAATGGCTTTCAAACAGTTTCAAAGCGGAATCGAAATCTTTTAAAGCTTCTTTAAACATTCCGTTATTGTAATAACATGTTCCCCTGCCGTAAAAAGATTCGTAGTTACTGCCGTCTATTTCAAGTGCACCAGAAAAATATTCGATTGCTTCGGTAAATCTGCTTAATTCAATGCATACGTTTCCGAGATTATGAAGCGAGAAATTATCTTTTTTATTATATTTTATTGCTTCTTTAAAACATTTATAAGCTCTTAATAATCTGCCGAGCGACGTATAGGCATTTCCGCAGTTATACCATGCGGGATAAAAATTTTCTTTAATCGAAAGACAATACTGGTAACTTTCGATTGCTTTCAGATATCTGCCAAGACGGTTAAGTACGATTCCGCGGTTATACCATGCCGTGTAATTATCCGGAGATATTTCAAGATGCCTGTCGTAATAGACAAGCGATATTCCGAGCATATCGAGAAAATCGAAGCAATATCCCAGCTCATAATAAGAATCTTTTTCGTAAAACTTATCTTTTACCGTAATGTTAAAGCATTCGATTGCTTCCTCGAACCGCTCGAGTTTTTCGAATACGAGACCTTTGTTGAAAATAATTTCAGTGTTGGACGAATCCAGATTCAAAGCTTTGTTCAGGCAGACAAGCGAATCGTCGAATCTTTTCAGATTACCGAGCGTCAAAGCTTTGTTCAGATAAATTTCCGGGTCGGAAGAATTTAACAGCAGTCCCTTGTTAAAAAATTTCAATGCAAGTTCGTATTCTTTAAGCGCATCGAGTACTATTCCCTTCTTAAGATATCCTTCGTTGTGGTAAGGATATTTTTCGAGAAGTAAATTTGCATAGATAAGAGCATTGTCATAATCGCCGCAGTCGTAATAGGAATCGATAATTTCTTCAAGAAGTTCAGGGTCTCTGCTTATAATCAGCATTTTCAGCAGTTCCGAGAGTTTTTTCTTTTTCTCGTCGCTGTTTGTGCCGGAATTCTCCTTGCGGTGAATTTCATCTTCATTATCATATTCTATGTCGTCGTCGAAAAAGTCCATAAGTTTTTTTTCTTCTGTTAAATTATATAAATCACTTTTATAAGTCAAGTATATATTATCATAGAGAAAAATTTTTGCATATTACCCGTTTCTATCCCCTATCCCGATAAAAAATTACTATTAATTAATAAATACCGACTAACGAATCATACCTGTTCTCAGAACGCCGCTTTCCGATAACCGATTTTTTTGTTATTTAACCAACCAATTCTCCGGTCAAACGTTTATCAATCGGGATAATCAATCAACCTTTTAATCCCTTTTTCTTCTTAAATTTTATAATTGTTTTTTTCCGATGTATAACATATTATTAAACAGCAGTGGATAAAAAAATCTTAATATTGCTGTTATCGATTTTTCTGTCTTCCTGTTCATCCATAAAAATCGCCGAAAACGTATTTATCAACACAAGAAACGACTTGCTTTTCGAAGGCGGAGATATCGGAAACACAAATATCAGTAAAACCGATTCGAATATAAAACCTCCTTTTAAACTTTTATGGGATTATAAAATCGAAGCGGGTTTCCCGTATAATTCCATTCTTGTTACGGATTATATTGCATTCGTCAGCACTCTCAGAAGCGAAATTTTTGCCATTGATTTATCTTCGGGAAAACGTCTCGGTGATTTCACGTTAAAAGCAAAAGGAAGCGATGCCTGCGCTTTAATTTACAGGGATAATTTAATCAGAAACACATACGACGATGAAGATTCGTATCTTCTTTCTTACAATTATATTACAGGTGAAACCAAATGGATTATTGATTTCAGAACTGCTCTTTCATCGGGAGTACTGTATAATGATTTATTATACTTTTCATCAAGAGACGGGAAGATTTTTTCCGTCGAGCCGTTACAGGGAAAAGTAAAAGACACATTTTACACAAAAGAAAAAAATTTATCGAATTCTTTTTTTGCAAAACCGGTTATCGATAACAACAAAATTTTCTGCGGAAACATAAACGGATTTATATACTGCTATTCACTCAGCAGCAAAAGACTGGAATGGAAATTCAAGACCGAAGGACCGGTCTACTGTCCGCTTTCGGTTTATAAAAACCTTGTGTTTTTCGGATGCGACGACAGAAATTTTTATTGCATAGATACTTCAGGGAACCTTTTATGGAAAAAGGCACTTGAAACAAAATTTTTATCATCTTCAACTTTCTTCGCTGATTTTGTTATTACGGCAGGTATAGACGGAAATGTTTACTGCCTCGATATAAACAGCGGGAATCAAGTATGGAAATTCGGTACCCGCGGAACAATAACCGCAACACCTTTCAGACATCAGGATATGGTTTTTATAGGTTCGTTTGACGGTAATCTGTACTGTCTCGATGCAAACAACGGAAGTAAACTCTGGAGTTATAAAACGGGAGGAAGAATCAGAACAACATCAGTAGTCTGGAATACGTTTATACTTACCGCATCGGACGATAAAAGAGTTTATTGCTTTAAATAAAATTGAATTAAACAGATTGCGGAATTTTTTTTGAAATATTTTCTTATTGCAATATTATTTTTTTCGTGTTTCGTCTGTTCATACGGTCAGACCGAGGATTCATCGAAAATCGGAATAAACGATTCACTGTATTTTTATTTCTTTAATTCGACTCCGTACAATGCGGAAGTATATAAAAACGATACACTATTACTCGGTTTAACCCCTCTGAGATTATACCTGCCCGAAAAACTGGAAGGTGACCTGATATTTAAAAAAACAGGTTATTTCAGTAAAAGATTTTCAATGGATAATTATGACTCATCAGGAGGCGTACATATAATTTTAAAAAGTTATTTTGCACCGGAAGATGATATAGTCGATAAAGACAAATCTACGATTTTTAAAAAAGAAAGAAATTACTGGAAAATCGGAGCATTGGGACTTGCCACGCTTGGTTCTGCCTATGCATCAATTACTTTCAAGAAAAAAGCAAATGATTACTATGACAGATATACGGTATCAAACGACAGAAGTTTACTCGATAAGAGCCGTGAATTCGATATATATTACGGAATTTCAATCGTGCTGACACAAGCAGCTTTTATAGCATTAATATATTTTCTTTTTATGGATTAATCTGCTCAACTGTTATACACTTATACTCCTGAATCCCTGAAGCCTACTAATTAATCAGTCGAATAACCTCGGGATAATTGTTAATTCATTCATCGTCCGCGCCGGGTATCCTCCGTGTCAGGCGGGATTCAATCGAGACAACCGGCATATTATTTGTTCAGTTTAATTTTGATTTCCCTCAGCATAACTTCCGTCATCTTATTCAGGTCATAAATATATTTGCAATCCCAATCTTTCCTTGCTACGCTGTCATCAATTGATTTTGGCCAGGATTCCGCAATTTTCTGTCTGAAATCGGGTTTATAAGTGATTTCGAATTCGGGAATATGTTTTTTAATTTCGTTTGATATTTCTCCGGGACTGAAACTAATGCCTCCGAGGTTATAACTTGACCTTATGGTTATCTTTGACAAGTCGGCTTCCATCAAATCAATTGTGGCTTTAATTGCATCGGGCATAAACATCATCGGCAGAGTAGAATCCTTTTCAAGGAAGCATTCATATTTCCTGTTTGAGATTGCCTCATAGAAAATTTCGACTGCATAATCGGTAGTTCCTCCGCCTGCTTCTGTTTTATAGCTGATTAATCCAGGATACCGAATGCTTCTTATATCGAGTTTATATTTATTAAAATAATATTCACACCATCTCTCGCCTGCGAGTTTGCTTATTCCGTAAACCGTATTCGGTTCCGTAACCGTAAGCTGGGGGGTGTTGATTTTCGGAGTGGTTTTCCCGAATACCGCTATTGAGCTGGGCCAGAAAATTTTTTTCAGCCCCACTTCCCTTGCAAGGTTAAGTATTATCAGCAGGCTTCTCATATTTATATCCCATGCTTGCAGCGGAATTTTTTCAGCATTGCCTGACAGCACAGCCGCAAGATGATATACCTGAGTAATCTTGTTTCGGATAATAAAATGTATAAGTGTTTTTTCGTCGAGTACATCGAGTAACTGAAAAGGTCCGCTTTCCGTTACATCGGCAGGCGCCTGCTTGATATCCGTCGCAAAGACATTCTCGTTACCGTACACATTTCTCAATTCAATAGTCAGTTCCGAGCCGATTTGTCCGGCGGCTCCGATAATTAATATTCTTTCCATAAACAGATATTTTGGGGATTTATAATTTATTTGACTTTCATATAAAACATATCATTGTATTCTTTTACCATTCTCTGAGTATTGAAAAACGGCGCAAGAATTCTTATTGAGGCTTTCATTTTCATTATCCAGTTTTCGGGAATATTACTTCCGTTTCTGTCGTAAAACAAAGGAATAATTTCTTTTTCGAGTAAATCGTACATTGAATTTGCTTCCGCCCAGTCGATTTCTTCAGGTTTCATACTTTCATAATTAGGCGGTGTTTCAATAGTCCAGCCGACGTCTTCGGAGTAACCCTCAACCCACCATCCGTCGGATATGCTTAGATTCAATCCGCCGTTTGCGACCACTTTCATTCCGCTTGTTCCGGAAGCTTCCAGCGGTTTACGGGGATTATTCAGCCAGACGTCACTGCCGGTTACAAGATATTTAGCCACCGACATATCATAATTTTCCACGAAAACTATTTTTCCTTTAAAATCATCCTGATTTGAATAATAAATTATTTCCGATATTAAATTTTTTCCTTCTTCGTCTTTTGGATGAGCCTTGCCGGAAAAAACAAATTGTATATTTCTTCCGGGTACAGACATAATTTTTTTCAGACGGTTTATGTCTTTAAATATTAAAGTGCCTCTTTTATAAGTTGCAAAGCGGCGTGCGAATCCTATAGTCAAAGTGTTTACGTCAAGTATTTCGGACAGTTCGGCTATCCGTTCTTCGGTTACATGAAACATCTTTGCCTTTGCCACTAATCTGTCCCTTACAAAATTAATCAGTCGTTTCCTGTTTTTATTTCTCATTATCCATAAATCTTCATCTGGCAACTCGCTTATTTTATCCCATATATCCTGTACATCATACCATTCTTTTCCGAAATTCTTAATATACAGATTTTCCGAATGAGGCGAAATATAAGTCTTTGTGTGAATTCCGTTTGTTATATGCTGAATCTGACTTCTTGTGGGCGACAGAGACCACATCTTTCTTGCGATTTCTCCGTGAAGTTTACTAACTCCGTTAACAAAATTGGAGTTGTTGATTGCAAGGTATGCCATATTAAAATGGTCGTTCACAAGAGCACTTTTCGTCAAATCGCCTTCGTCAAAAAACTGGTCAAAACCTACTTTCAGCTCCTGTTCCGCATAATTTTTGAAATATCTTTCCATTAATGACCTGTGAAATATATCTATTCCCGCGGGAACCGGTGTATGTGTAGTGAAAATATTTGAATAATAACACATTTCCTGTGCGGTACGAAATGAAATATTATGACGGCTCATAAAATTCTTAATACGCTCAAACACCAAAAATGCCGAATGCCCTTCGTTCATATGATATGCTTTGATATCCAGCTGCAATACTTCGAGAAGTTTCATTCCTCCTATACCGAGTAATATTTCCTGCTGGAGTCTTTTTTCCGTTCCGCCTCCGTAAAGGATATCGGTTATTGTTTTAAATTCCAGATCGTTTTCATCCACAAAAGAATCAAGGAGATACAACTTATTTCTGCCGACATTTACCTGCCATATCTGGGCATAGACATTTACCCCAAGCATATCGACAATTATCTTTACAGGTCTGTAATCCTCGTCGAGCAGCTGCTGCATCGGGAGTGAATTAAATTCATTCCTTTCATACAACTCCGCCTGCCTGTCTTCCTTGTTAATATACTGCCTGAAATATCCGTATAAATATGCAAGTCCGATGCCGACGAGCGGAATACCAAGGTCAGAGGAAGATTTCATATGGTCGCCTGACAAAGTTCCCAGTCCGCCGGAATAAAATTTTAAACATTTTGCTACACCGTACTCTGCTGACAGGTAAACTATGCGCGGTCCCGTCGGTTTGCCGTAGGTGTTTTCAAAATATGTTTTTGAATTTAAATACTTTCTGAAATCTCTGTATATAGTGTGAATCCTGTCTTTTAAATTCCTTCTTTCAATTACTTCGAACAAGTAATCGTTGTTAATCGCATTGAGAAACTTAATAGGATTCTGGTTTGTCCACTTCCAGTAATCGTTGTTTATTTCTTCGAATATTTCGTAAAAGCCGTTGTTCCACGACCAATAAAGATTATACGATAACTCTTTTAACTGGTTTAAAATTTCTAACATATTTATTTATTTATTTATTGGGGTACAGGTTTCATTGTTTAAAAATAAATTTTTTAATTATTTTTTACTACTGTAAAATTTTTTCATATTTTCCTTTTTCATATTAATCTTTTACGACAAGATAATCAGTGTTCAAAGCTGAGGCTGTGAATGTACTCGAATAATTTGCTAATATTAGCAGACAATCAGCGTAAATCAGCGGTTGAATTACCGGAATTGAATCATTCAGGAAATGAAGAGTTATATGTTACGAGTAATGAATGTATGAACCTGATAAAAGTTATACGGAGCGGCAAGAGAATAAGGCAGGACGGGATGGATGTAATGATAAAATCGGAAAATTAAGAATATCCATGTTAAGCCGTTAAGTAAAATCACATTTACTGAATTTATTCTTTAATCAAAATAAATTAATTTTAAGCATTTTGACGCAGAAACGGTAACAGATGGAAATATGGAAGCGTAATCTTTTATTGATGTGGATAGCTCAGTTCATTGCTATGCTCGGAATGAATATGGTGGTTCCTTTCCTTCCTTTCTTTATCAGAGAACTTGGAATTACAGAGCAAAATTTACTCGAAAGATGGAGCGGTTTGGTTTTTGCCGGTCCTTTCATAATGGCTTTTATTATGACTCCGGTATGGGGTTCACTCGCAGACAAATACGGAAAAAAAGCGATGACTTTGAGAGCTATTTTCGGATTATCTGTTTCGCAGCTCTTAATAGGTTTTTCGGGAAATATTTGGCATCTTTTTGCTTTCCGTATGCTGCAGGGTGTAGTAAGCGGATTTCTCGCAGCAGCACTTGCACTCGTATCAGCCGGTACACCGAAGGAAAAATCCGGATATGCTATCAGTATACTGCAGTCTTCTCTTTTCACCGGTGCCATAGCCGGTCCGTTAGCGGGAGGGTTACTCGCTGACCTTATTTCGTACCGGTCGGTTTTTTTTATAGTAGCAGGTTTATGTTTTGCAAGCGGTTTGTTTATCCTGATTTATGTCAGAGAACCCGCTAAAAAAGATACCAACGGAAGACTTTTTTCGATATTTAGCAATATAAGATATGTGATTTCAGAAAAGGAAATTAAATTTGCTCTGCTGATAATTGCGATTGTTCAGATATCCGTAACGGTTACAAACCCGATTTTCGCTTTATTTATAGAAACTTTTGAAATGGATACTGCATTTATGTCAACTTACACGGGAGTAAGTTTCGGTGTGACCGGTATCTCGGCTGCAATTGCTTCTCCCTGGTGGGGCAGAAGATTCGACAAAAAAGGTTTTTCGAAGAATATGTTCATTGCAATGAACCTGTCGGCTGCCGCATTTGCACTTCATACAATATCGGGAAATTATTTTTTACTTTTACCAATCAGGATTTTGCTCGGTCTTTCACTCGGCGGAATCATACCCGGTTTTTATTCACTGATAAATAAACACTCACCTGAAGAAAGAAACGCAGGCATAATGGGACTTGCATCGAGTTCGAATTTACTCGGCGGAATGGCAGGTCCTCTGCTTTGTGTTCTGCTAACCCTGTGGATGAAAATATCATTTATTTTTTTATTCCCGGGAATTATATTGACAATAATTTCTTTTTTAATGAAAAACAAAATTAAAGAATAATGGAACTATATCCTGTTCAGATTAAAAGAACAGACGAAAAACTCTTTGTTAAATGGAATGACGGTCTGGAAGCGGAAATACCGCTAAAAGTCCTCAGAGACGAATGCCCGTGTGCGACATGCAAAGATGAATCGAATTCATCGGATACATATATTCCCATAAAAAATCCTTTTAAAGAAGCCGGATTCTATGAAATAGACACAATTTCAAAAGTCGGAAACTATGCCGTACAGATTACATGGAAAGACGGACATCATACGGGTATTTATTCATGGGAACTGCTCAGAGAATATTGCACTCAAAAATAAAAAACGCTGAGTTTAACAACATTTCGCACCGGATTAATCTATTTTATTAATTCCCCTCTCCACAACTCTTTTAGAAAATCTCTGTAAGGCATAATTTCAATACTGTTTTTAATCCTTGGAATTCTCTCGTTGCAGACAAGAATTGTTCTTCGCGGTTTATGTTCCTGTCTGAATGTATATAATCCTTTCAAGTCAGCGTTTTTTATATATGATGAGCCCTTCACTTCAACTGCAATCTCCCCTGAATTCAGTATAAAATCAACTTCAATACCCGTCTTTGTTCGCCAAAAATTAATTTCAAAATCGTAATCATTATAAAGTTTATATGCATTCAGTTCCATGAAAATAAAATGCTCGAATGCTCTGCCGAATAATTCACCTCTTTCTTCCGTGATTGTTCTTTTTGTAATGGCTCCTGCAACACCTATATCAAATAAATAAAATTTTCCTGCTTTTTTTATTACTTCTCTTTCCTGCTTTTTCTTAAAAGGCTCTAGTTTAGTTCCAATTAACGTATCAGCCAATATCTGATAATATTCTTTCACTGTCTTTTCATTTACTCCGCATTCTCTGGCTATATTTGAATAATTGGATAACTCCCCGTGTGAATATCCCATTGCATCAAAAAATCTTGAAAATGCAGGAATATTTCTTGTTAATCCTTCATTAAAAACCTCTTCCCTGAGATAATCATTTATATATGACTTCAAGGACTTCTTGTAATTAAGGCTTAAATAATGAGAAGGTATCAAACCCTTATTAAGAACATCGAGCAACTTATAATCCTTTATTTCAACAGTTGTCAAAGGTAACATTACATATCTCCATGCTCTACCTCCAAGCAAATTTCCTTTTCCTCTTATAACTTTTCTTGCACTTGAACCGCTGAGTATAAAATTGTAACCTTTATTTTCAATTAACCAGTGAATTTCATCTAAAAGATGCGGCAGCTTCTGTACTTCGTCAACAATAACAGGAAACTTTAATTTATTTTTTTCTGCTGCCTCCAGTTCTTCACGAAATCGTTGCGGTTCTTTTAAATATTTTAAAAAAACATCCGATTGCAGTAAGTCTATATAGATACTTTCAGCGAAATTAGATTTTAAAAAGGTAGATTTACCTGTTTTTCTTGCTCCCCACAGAAAAGCGGATTGCATTTCGGGCAAATCAATATTTATTATGCGTTTATAAAACACTATTCCGTATTATATTCCGTTTTAGTTAGACTTTTCCGTAATATTAATCATTATAATTAAAAAATACAACATAAAAACTACTGCATTATCACATTTTAAAAAAAACAATGAAAAATGTATATCAGTCCACTATTTTTCTACAAAAAAAACTAAAATTGTATGTACTAAAAAAAACGCAGAGTTTTCACTCTGCGTTTTATATAATATTCTATGTTATTGAGTTACTTTATCAGCATCATCTTCTTAACGTCAATGAAATTCCTGGTTTCAATCCTGTAAAAATACATTCCGCTGGCAAGTTTTGCAGCGTTGAAATTCACTTCGTAAAATCCTGCATTTAACTGCTCATTAACCAGTTCGGCTACTTCCCTGCCGAGGATATCATAGACTCTGATATTTACGAAATCATTTTTAGGTATTCCGAACTTTATCGTTGTTGCCGGATTAAACGGATTCGGATAATTCTGGGATAATGTATAAACAGAGGGAACGTTTTCGGAAATATTCGTAACTCCAACTGTCTGATATTTAGTTCTTGCTGTATTTGTCTTTGTAAACAAATCACCGGCATCGGTCGCAGAAATTACGGCAAAACCTATGCTTTCCGCCTGATTGGGAGTAAGGTTGAACGGTCCGAAAGCAAGCACAAACGGATTACCTCCGGGTCCGAGAGAGTCATTATATATTCCTCCGCTTAATCCATCCCATTTTTCCTGTGTAGTGAATCCTGTCAGTACTTCCGTGGAATTAAAAATTCTGAAATTGGCAGTCTGGTTCGTCATTAATGCCAATCCGAGGTAGTTGTTTGAAACTGTTGTGTTATATGTATATGCAACGCGATTGGTTGAATTGTATCTCGTTATGTTGTTAGATATAAAATTACCGTTCGGTGCATACCATATATATATTCCTGCGTACAGATTATTTAAATTTGAACTTGTATTGTTCTTGATTCTGAATTTTAAAAGTATATAATTCTCGTCTCCTGTTGTATTGTAAGCATAACTGAAAGAGTTAACTTCTACTCCGATTTTGCTTGCTCCGGCTCCGTCGTCATTAAATATACCGAATCCATCTTGTCCGGAAAGTGTTCCGGGTGTATTTAAATGATAACATAATGAAGCTACAAAATCCGTATCCGAGACGTTCGCAGGTGACTGTCCCCTTCTGCAGACATCCGATACCTGGGTATTGTTTAATCCTATCATTAATCCGCCTTCGTATATATTATTCACCGTTCCGCTTCCAATGAATAAACCGTTGCCGTATGCCTGGGTTTTCTTTCCTACCGCTCCGTCTTTCGTAAGACTGAGTTTCAAGTTGTTTATGTTGTGTGTCGCAAATCCCTGTCTGAAGGTTATTGTAAATGAGCCTGCGGAATTGTCGGGATACACCGTATTCGAATATCCTATGTTAAATGTTATCGCTGCATCGAACGGACAACTCGAATTTGCTTTTACTTTAAATGTGTTTGCGTATGTTGTGGCAAACGTTCCGTATGCAGAAATGTTTCCGATATAAACGGAATCCTGAACGAATGTAATATACGGACTCGATGTTGTCAATCTGACCGAAGCATCCGTACCTGCAAAATGGGTGTTCTTGAATGAAATTGCAATCGGAATAACTTCGTCAATATCGTATATTTTATCGTTGTTGCCGTAAATAGAATCAGTGTGCTGATAGGAAACAATTTTAACTATCGGTTTATCAGCCAAACATTTAAATGCATTTATTCTGCCTGTACCGAGCATTCCGATATATGAAGGATTAAGATTATAAATACTGTCGACTCCGAGTTTAAGGCGGTCAACGACCTGCTGCGGAGTCCAGGACGGGTACATTGACCTTATCAATGCGACTGTTCCGGATGTTATCGGTGCAGACATTGATGTTCCGTCCCATGAGCCGTAACCGTTTTTCCAGACAGTACTTAAGATATTCTGTCCGGGAGCACATACGTCAACAGTAGTATGCCAGTTGGAAAAATCTGCCTTTATATCGCTTGAATTTGTTGCCGCAACCGATACTACATTATCATAAGATGCGGGATATCTCGGTGTGTTTAAATACTGATTACCCGACGAGGCACAAATGACTACTCCATTTGCCCAGGCGTTATTCATAACCATTTGTGAATAGGAATTATAAGTACTGCTTCCGTAACTGCAGTTAATCACTTTTGCTCCGTTCTGATACTGATAAACCACTCCCGCATCTGTATAATACAACCCGTTACCGTACTGGTCACTGTGTTTAGTAACTCTGAATTTACACTTGAATCCGATTCCGGCACCGTGTACTCCGTTATCTGCAACCTGTGCAGCACATCCGGAGACATGCGAGCCGTGGTCATTTGCCTGAATTCCGCAGTCAGGATTGTTGTCATTATCTCCGAAATCCCAACCCATGAAATCATCTATATATCCGTTTCCGTCATTGTCTATCCCGTCAATCGGGTCTGCCCAGTTCCATTTGTAATTTGCGTTCAGATCGGAATGTTCATAGTCGGTACCGCTATCTACTATTCCGATTATTATATTTGTATCGCCTCTTGATAAATCCCATGCCTGATAACTTGCTATTTTACTGATATGCCATTGCTGCGAAATACTGGGGTCATTCGGTATATAATCAGGTTTATATACAAAACTCGGTTCTGCCCAATCGAGTATATCTTTATTTTCATTTAAAATTGATTCTGCGACATCGAAAGGATCTGCATCCGAATCGTATAACACTCTGAATACTCTTGCCAGCTCCTCGTCCCCTATCATCCTCCTGCTTACATCTTTATTTAACGGATGCGGTTGTATAATATCCGTTAATTTATAGCTCTTTAACATATTATCCAACCTTAAAATACCAAAACCGCTCTTAGTGAATGACACATCATTTTTAAATTTAATGTTTATCATTCCGACCTGATACATTAAATCGTTACCTCTTTTGATTATATCTCTTACTCTCTGATATTCCGATTTATCGACAAAAGAAAAGAATGAGAGAGACAAACAAAACAGGATTGATAACGTCAGAAATAATTTAATTTTTGTTTTGTTCATGATTCTATATTTTTTAATTTGAAAATATTATTATGTAATATAATATTTCTAAATTTATAAAACAATTAATTTGAATTTCATTTTTATGATGTATTATTTTGCTGCCTGAATTCTAATTTTTAAAAAAAATTACAACATCATGTAAAGCTATGTTAAACATATTTTTCCAAACTATATGTTTGATAGTTATATTAAAATTAGGAATTTATTTTAAAATACAAATTGATGTGTTAACTAATCGGCTGGAATTGATGATTCATCCTCGCTGAAACCGAATCTCATCTTTTGCTTTTTGTAAATTATTTCCTCAGGTTTCTTTTCTTTAAGTTTTTCTTTAATATCGGCTGTTTTTTTTCTTCTTGGAATTCTGCCTCTATCTTCTTCATATTCAGGTATTTCTTCTACGACTTGCTGACCAAATAAATCTATTCCGCCGTTTATGTCGCTGATTTCCGTTATAGTATCTTCGAGTTTCTCTTGAGGTGTTTCGGTATATAATCTGTCCGTAAATACTTCTTCAGTCTTTATTCCAATTACTCTGAAGTCACCCTGCCCTTCGTCAAAATATTTCGTCTCTGCGTATGCAACGCCGCCTAACTTAGTTTCCTGTTTTTTCTTTGGTTCCGTTCTTGAAATTTCCCTTACTCTTTTGTCCATTAACTGCTTTTCTTTCAAACCTCTGTAATTACCCGTTTCTATGCTTATTTCCCTTAATTTCTCAAATGTTTCTTTGTACAGAGTAAAGTCAGAATCCAGCGGTTCTCCGTCATAAACAACATATTCTCCCTTTAGCATTACATCAGTAATATCTTTCGTTGTCAATTTGTTTATAATATACCCTGAAACATTCTCCGAATGAAGTTCGGGTATATCAATCCAGTTGCGCATATCATTTATGTTGAAGAACAAAATATTTGCACTTTTGTTTTTCTGAATGCTTCCGTATAAATTCGAGACGCCCAAAATCCTTGCCGGATTAATGCATGCCATTCTAATTACCGATTCATAAGATACAGCCTTTTTATGAATTGCAGATGCAAATAACTTCATTTCATCGAATAAACTGTTGCCTGTAATTCCTGTCCCAAATGAAATATTGACTCCTCCCCTGAGATAATCATTATAGTTGTATTCTTTTCCGGATAAATTCATCAAATCAGAAGGACAAAACAATATGTTCACATTTTTATTAATTAATATTTCAATGTCCCTTTTCGTCAAATATACAGGATTGGATATCAGCGATTCGGGTATCAAGATGCCGTTTTCATTCAGAACTCTTATAATGCTTTTTCCAAAAACATTTTTTGCCGAGTTTGCACTGTTGGGAGTCTGTAATATTTCCAGAAATATCTTGTTAATTCCTTTTGAATAATATTTCTTTATTGAATTCAGGGAATAATTATTAATCAGTTCTTCTTCCTTGAATCCGAGAAAATGGAATTTTCTATTGTCGATGAATAAATTAGTCAGTGAGTTGTTATAAGATGTAAAAAAAACAATTTGTTTTCCTAAAGAAGATATTTCTTTATTGTTGTAGAAAAAATCCTTGTTTATGAAATTCGATGTTTCGTTCAGAATCAGTTCTCCGTTCAGCAATGCTCTGAAATAATTCAGTTTCAGAAGCCACAGTAAATCCTGTTTATTATTTTCCTGAATGAAATACTTTTCTATTAATTTTAAAGATACATCTTCGCTTATGTTTGAATAATCCAGTTTGCCGGTATAAAATTTGCATAAAGAGTAAGATGAATTTACATTCAGATTCAAAAACGCAGGGACAAGAAGTTTTCCTCCGGCATCTATCAGTTCCGCACCCGGGTACGTGTCGGCAATAATTTCGTCGTTATTCAATCTGTTATCAAAATCAACTTCGCAAATTTTATCGTTATGAATGACCAAAGTAAAATATCCGCACCTTGATTTTTCGTCGAGTGTCAATAATAATCCGTTTTTTATTATCGTATATTTTACCATTATATAATTATAAATCTTCTATAATGTATTTTTCGTTCAAAAAATGTTCACTGTCGAATAAAATATTTTTTCCGTCTTTATATAAAGCATACTGAAAACCGTCTCTGACGCTGTAAGCTCCATACTCACCTTTAATATTCATTGCAATAAAACCTACCTGAAATAAATGGTCTCTGTTTTTGCTGGATAAATAATTCAGTTTATAAACTCTTTCGCATGCTATTCTGCATGCTTCCGAAGGACTCAATCCGTTTCTCATCAATTCAACGATCAGAAAACTTCCGCATGCCCTTATACATTCTTCACCCCTGCCTGTAGATGCCGCTGCTCCCGCTTCACTGTCAACGTATAAACCCGAACCTATAACGGGAGAATCCCCTACCCTGCCCGGTAATTTCCAGGCTACGCCGCTTGTAGTCACTGCTGCAGATAAATTACCGTCATTGTCTATTGCTATCATTCCGATTGTATCATGTCCGGATGTTTTTCCCGGGTAACCCGAATTTTCTCCGGTATGAAGTTCCTGAGATTTCCCGTAACCTGATTTTAACCATTCGGAATATCTTTTCAGTGAATATTCCGTAAGCAGACACTCGGTTTTAAAACCGTTTTTAAGAGCAAATTCCTTTGCTCCGTTTCCTGCGAGTATTGTATGTTCGGTGTTTTCCAGCACTAATCTTGCCAGTGAAATCGGATTTCTTATATTTTCAACCGAGATTACTGCGCCGATTCTCGCTTTCCAGTCCATTATTGCCGCATCCAATGTTACTCTGCCTTCCGCATCGGGCAAGCCTCCGTAGCCGACACTAAGTACCGAAGGGTCATCCTCTGCCACTTTTACTCCCGCTTCGACTGCATCAAGCGAATTTCCGCCCGCTGATAAAATTCTGTAAGCTTCCTTGTTTGCATTGATACCGTGCTTCCACGTTGATATTACTACCGGATTCATTTTCTAAGTTACCATTAAATTATTTCCGAAAATTAAATCTTCCTTTGTTGTAATTTTTATGTTTTTTACTTCTCCTTCAATTACCTTTACTTTATATCCAGCATGTTCCACAATCTGGGATTCATCAGTAGCAAAAAAGTTTTCCCGTTTGGCTTTTTCAAAAGAGTCTTTGAGTATCCTGTATCTGAAAAGCTGAGGTGTCTGTGCCATCCACAAGTTTCTTCTGTCAATTGTTCCGTCGATTACCCCACTCCTTGTAATCATCTTTAAAGTGTCTCTTACAGGAAGTGCAAGTATTACCGAATTATATCTCTTAGAATATTTCATCATTTCATTAATTTTATTAACCGTTATGAATGGTCTGACTGCATCATGCACAAATACGAAATCGTTGTTTTCGGCGTTTAACCGGTTCAGTCCGTTATAAACCGAATCTTTTCTCGACACACCCCCTTCGACGAGTATAACATTTTTTCTAATTTTAACTTCTTTCAATATTTTTTCAATCCTCGAAAAGTATTTCCTGAAAGTGGGTATTACTATTGTCCCCACTTCTCTTATCGAATTAAACTTTATCAGTGAGAATGCAATAATTTCCCTGTTATCAATTTTATGAAATTGCTTCGGAAGTCTTGAGCGGAAACGCTTTCCCAGTCCTGAGGCGGGTAATATTACATGATAAATCATTATTGTATTTATTTATCTGTATCCTGAAAATTTTTCCGGATGAAAATCAATTCAGGTGATTAATGAATTTATGAATAAAAGAACTTATGATTCAATGAAATGATTATATTATTATCATCGAATCTCCGTAAGCAAAAAACTTATATTTTTCTTTTGTTGCTTTCTTATATGCCTTCACAATTATATCTCTGTCAGCAAACGAACACACAAGCATTAATAACGGACTTCTCGGCATATGTAAATTTGTTATCAGTTTATCCACTACGTTTACGGATTGAGGCGGATGTATAAATTTATCCGTCCACCCGCTGGTGGGCCTGACCAATCTCTTTGATATTACGCTTGATTCGAGTGCTCTTACTACCGAAGTGCCTACGGCTATAACTTTATTTTTCTTCTTTATTGTCTGATTAATTACATCAGCCGTATGTTCGGGGATACTGTAGTTCTCCGAATCCATTCTGTGTTTTGATAAATCTTCTACTTCAACAAGTCTGAAAATACCTAATCCAATATGAAGCGTTAAATAAACAATTTTTACGCCTTTCTTCTCAATTTTCTGCAACAATTCTTTAGTAAAATGCAGACCTGCAGCGGGAGCTGCCACTGAACCTGTTTTCTTTGCAAATACCGTCTGATAATTTTTTCTGTCCCTCTCTGTAGACTGTCTGTTTATGTAAAAAGGCAACGGCATCTTTCCGAGTTTATCTATTATCTTCTTGAAATCATTTTTTATATTGAACCTTACAATTCTGCCTCTGGATGTAGTATTATCTATTATTTCGCAGTATAAATTCTTTGTGAAAAAAATACGGTTGCCTATCCGTACTTTTCTTGCAGGATCAACTACAACATCCCAGATATTTTCTTCTACCGATAAATGTCTTAACAAAAAAACTTCAATTTTTGCTTTGGTTTTTTCTTTGGTGCCGTATAATTTGGCAGGAAATACTTTTGAATCGTTTAATACAAGGCAATCTCCCGGCTCCATATAATCTATAACATTCCTGAATTTTCTTGTTTGCAAAGAATGTTTTTCCCTGTCTACTACCATTAATTTACAGGAATCTCTTGGAGTTTTCGGAGCTTTTCCTATCAAATTCTTAGGAAAAGTTATATCAAATTGAGAAAGTTTCATAATTTAATTCTAATTGATTTCTGACAAACCTGAATTTAGGCTGGTGTTAATTAAAAAATTTGCTATATTGTAAATTATATTACCCCTGTTTTTATGTGTATTTAAGTGATTGCTTGGGAAATATATTACCACAATAACCGGCATATACGCAAAATTAACCTAAAAAGCCCCGAAAATCAATTCAATTATCATTCACTGCTTGTAAAAAAACAACAAAATACAGTCTTTTTAGTTATTTTTTTAAAAAAATAAATAATTTTAAGGAAAAATATACCATATTTTATCTTGAAATTGCAATTTATTTTTGAAATATTATGTGTTTATATTTTAATTTAAATTGAAAGGATTATACCTTTTAATTTTTTATGTATAGTATTCCGAACGATAATCATATAATAATTACAATTGACGGTCCGACCGGCTCCGGAAAGAGCACAGCAGCAAGGATTCTGGCTGAAAAACTAAAATTTGAATATGTTGACAGCGGTACAATTTACAGAATTCTAACT
>VGWA01000034.1 GCA_016873795.1 Ignavibacteria bacterium | reverse complement strand
AATAGGTGCCGGTAAGACGTCTCTCGCCAAAAAAATTGCCGAGAGATTAAACGCTAAACTGATTTTGGAAAACTTTGATGATAATCCTTTTCTTGATAAATTCTATCAGAATCCTTCATACTATGCTTTTCAGACTCAAATCTATTTTTTGCTGAGCAGATACAAACAACTTCAGGAATTGGGTCAGGATGAATTGTTTTATGATTATCTTATAGCCGATTATATCTTTGAAAAAGATAAAATCTTTGCATATCTTAATCTTCAGAATGATGAACTTCAATTGTATGAAAAAATTGCCTCTTTTATTGAAAAAAACATAAGAAAACCCGATCTTGTAATATATTTGCAGTCAACCGTGGAAAGACTGATGTTTAATATCAAACACCGCAGCCGTTCGTATGAAAAAGAAATGAAAGAAGATTATATTAAAAATCTGAATGACGGATATAATTACTTTTTTTACAGATACAGAGCTACAAAAATTATTATTGTGAACGCTACGGATATTGATTTTGTAAATAATGAAAACGATTTTGAAAACCTTCTGCAGGAAATTATTAAACCCAAACACGATTCGATAGAGTATTATGAACCGTCTTTTAAAAAAGCCGCACAATAATCCCGGTATATACTGAAAGTCAGGCCGGATAGTTTTCCCTCTATATTTTACTGAAAGTCAGGAATGAACCCGGAATTTATATCTGATTTGAAAATCGAAGAAATAAAAAGTATTTTAATAGTCAGACAACATAATCAGCTTGGTGATCTGTTGTGCTCACTGCCGTTGTTCTGGGCAATTAGAAAAAAATTTTCCGATTCATTTATTGTCCTTGTTGCCTCCCCTGAAAATTATGAAGTGGTTTCAGGTGAAATAAAAACCGAAAAAGAACAAAAATCGGATTACCTGTTCGATGAAATACTCGTGTATGATAAATTCGATTATATGGGTTTGTTGAAATTTATAGCCAGACTGAGAAAATACAGATTCGATCTCGCCGTAGTTCCGTCAACCGTGTCTTTTTCGAGAACTTCACATATAATTGCTTATTTTTCGGGTGCAAAGTATAAAGCAGGCGTTAATAGTGCCGACGGGAAAAAAAATAAATCCGGCTTTCTGCTTAATATTAAGAATGACTTTTATTGGGATGATGAATTTTTGCATCAAACACGGAGATTTCTGGATTTTGGTAAATTAATCGGTGCGGATTTGACGAAGAATGAAATTGAATCGGTTATTCTTCGTTTGAATAAGGATGAACTTAAATTTGCCGAAGATTATTTAATCAGAAATTTCGGCACTCAATATCATAACATTGTTGGGTTTCACCCGGGCGCGGGAAAATCACAAAATATATGGAGTGTTAACAAATTTGCATATGTTATCGGGAAATTATATAAAGACTATAGTATGCAAATATTAATAACTGCCGGAAAATATGATAAAGAAATTATTATTCAATTATGTTCGCTGTTGAAGAAATGGGATTTGCCATGCAAAGTTTTACAGCGTGAGAATATAAGAAATGTAACTGCAATATTGTCAAAGATTAAGTTGTATGTTACAAATGACACCGGTACAATGCATGTTGCTGCTTATGTAAATACACCGGTCTTGGCACTTTTTGGTCCTACTGAACCGGAACTTTGGTGCCCGCTGAAATCTAATTGTCACAATATTAAATCCCCTACAAAAAAAATAAATGACATTGATGAAAATATTGTTCTGGCTAAAAGTTTGGAATTAATTAATCCTGCCTGACTTTCAGTCCTGACTTTTAGTCTATAAGATTTTAAAAAACATGAAAAGCAAAATATTAGCCGCAATAGATCTTGGTACTAATTCATTCCATCTTGTCATTGCAAAGGTGAATGATAAAGGTATGTTTAAAATCTTGTTAAAAGAAAAAGAAGTGGTAAGATTGGGAGAATTATCTAACGATATGAAATATTTGTCGCCTGAGGCTGTAGACAGAGGTATTTCGGCATTAAAAAGATTTAAATTAATATGTGATTCCGTAAAAGCTGAAAAAATTCGCGCGGTCGCCACTTCCGCAATCAGAGAAGCATTAAATAATAAGACCTTTCTTGAAAGAGCAGAAAAAGAAGTTGGTTTAAAAATAGAAATTGTTTCAGGCTTTGAGGAAGGACGACTCATCTATCTCGGGGTTTTACAGGCATTGCCTGTGTTTAAAAAAAGGATATTACTGGTTGATATCGGCGGTGGCTCTACAGAATTTTTAGTAGGATGTAAAGGTCAGATAAATTTTGTGGATAGCATTAAAATCGGTTCAGTTCGTCTTACTCAGAAGTTTTTTAGAAACAAAAAATTTAAAGATACGCAAATTGAAGAAACCCGGCTTTATGTTAAAAGCTTGCTGAATCCTGTAATCAGGGATATTTCAAAACATAATTATTCAATGGTTGTAGGTACTTCCGGTACAATTGTAAATGTAGGGACAATGATATATGCTGAAGAAAATATATACGACCCGGACACTTTCAACTTTAATAATTTTAAATATGATAATAAACAGTTTCAATTTCTGCTGAAAAAAATAATTAAAGCGGAAACAGTTTCAAAAATCAGCAGCATACCCGGACTTGACCCGAGAAGAGCAGATATAATTACAGCAGGAGCGATAATTCTGGAACAGATATTATCCGAATTGAAAATCAGTGAGATTGCATTGTCAAGTTATGCATTGAGAGAAGGTATTATTTTGGATACAATAAATAAGGAACACGACGGAATACAAATCGGAAATCTTGATAATATCAGATACCGTAGTATAATAAATCTTGCAGAAAACTGTAATTATGATAAACTCCATACAGAACATGTGCTGAAACTCTCGGAAAAAATTTTTGACTTCTTAAAAAATCATAGTTATCTGGAAGAAAAAGATAAAGAGTATCTCGAAGCGGCTGTCTTGCTTCATGACATTGGACACAATATCTCGCACACTATGCATCACAGACATTCGTACTATTTGATTCGTAACTCGGAATTGCTTGGATTTAATGATGAGGAAATTGAAATAATAGCAAATATTGCAAGGTATCACAGGAAATCACACCCCAAATTAAAACATGAAGGATACAGCAGATTGACTTTTGAAAGCAGGGACAAAGTAAATAAGCTTGCCGGGATTTTAAGGATTTCAGACGGTTTGGACAGGGGACATAACGCAGTTGTAAAAGATATTGAGCTGTTTATAAAAAATAATATATTTACGGTAAAAACTGTTACTGTTAACAATATCAGTCCTGTTCTTGAAATTTGGGGAGCAAATATGCGTAAAGGGTTGTTTGAAGAGTCATTTAAGCTCCAGGTTAAGATATTTTAAATATTTTTAAATCGGAAACTTTTAGTTTATTTATATGAAAATAGGTATTACTTGCTATCCGACTTACGGAGGAAGCGGTGTTGTTGCAACAGAACTCGGTAAGGTTCTGGCGCTGAAGGGACACGAAGTCCATTTTATAACTTATGCAATTCCCTCAAGGTTGAGTCATTTTATTGAAAACATTTTCTATCACGAAGTGGAAATGTATAAATATCCTCTTTTTGAATTTCCTTTATATGCTATAGCCCTGACAAGCAAAATGGTGGAAGTTGCAGAATCGCATAATCTGGATATTCTTCATGCACACTATGCAATACCGCATGCAACAAGCGCCTACCTCGCGAGAGAAATTTTAAAATCTGAATGTGAATATAAAAAAGAAATTAAAGTAATTACGACTCTTCATGGTACGGATATTACTTTAATAGGTCTTGAGCCGAGTTTTCAGCCGACTTTGAAATTTAGTATTGAACAGTCGGATGGTGTTACGGCCGTTTCAAGTTTTTTAAAAGAAAAAACACTGTCGGCATATAAAGTGAAAAAAAATATTGAGGTTATACCTAATTTTATTGAGATAAAAAAATTTAAAAAAGAAGATAAAGAAAAATCCGCAGGTTGCCTGCTCGGATTCTGTTCCGGAAATGAAAAGATATTAATGCATATATCGAACTTCAGACCTTTGAAAAGAGTACAGGACGTTATCAGGATATTTAATGATGTAAAGAAAAAAATTCCCTCAAAATTGATTTTGGTCGGTGATGGTCCTGAACGAAGCGATTGTGAAAGATTATGCAGGGAATTAAATATATTTGATTGCGTAAAGTTTATGGGAAAACAGGATTCGCTTGTTGAGTTATTATCACTGGCAGATTTATTTTTGATACCTTCTGAATCGGAAAGTTTCGGCTTATCCGCCCTTGAGGCAATGAGCTGTTCTGTGCCTGTAATATCTTCAAATGTGGGCGGTTTACCCGAACTTAATATTCACGGCGAAACAGGATATACTGCCGAAACAGGTGATATAAAAGTGATGGCTGAATATTCAGTTGAACTGCTCTCGGATATGCCGAAATTAGAATCCTTCGGTGCAAATGCAAGGAAAAGAGCTTTGCAATTTAGCGAGGACGTTGTTATACCGCTGTATGAGAATTTTTATGAAAAAATATTGGGCGGGAAATAATTTAGTTTGTCAGTGCATAAACAATAATATTGGTTCCCATCTTTAAAGATTCCTCTCTTTTTTCCGGCGGGTCATTGTGTTCACCCGGGTCTGCCCATCCGTCCAGAAGATTAGTTTCGTATGTGTAATAGACACAGAGCCTTCCGTTAATAAAAATGCCGAATCCCTGCGGAGGTTTTCCGTCATGTTCGTGTATCTTTGGCAGTCCGGAAGGAAATATGTAATGTGAATTGTAAATTTTGTGATTGAATGGTAGTTCTTTTAATTCTGTGTCCGGAAATATTTTTTTTATCTCTCTCCTGAATGCTTCATCCATACCGTAATCATCGTCTGCATAAATAAAACCGCCCCCCTCGCAATATTTCCTCAATCTTATGATTTCATTTATTGAAAACTGAATGTTTCCGTGTCCTGTAATAGTTATAAAAGGATAACTGAAAATCTCGTTTGTCGAAACGTCTGCAGTATAAAATTTCGGAATGTCAACATCTATTGTCGTATTTTTTTTTAAATATTCCATCATATTGACCTCTGCAGTCGGGTCGTTGTACCAGTCGCCGCCGCCGGAATATTTGAGCCTTGCTATTTTAAATTTATTTGATTTTTCTGTCTGTGCTTCGGCATTCGTGTGTGAAAAAAGAACAAAAATTATTACCAATATGCTTATGTATCTGAACATTATATTGAACTTAAAATAACTGTTTTTTTGTTAAATCACGTAGTATACATATTAATAATAAAGGAGTTAAAAAAATATGAAAAAAATTAAACCGATTGGCTGGTTCGAGATATATATAAATGACTTTGAAAGGGCAAAAAATTTTTACGGAGAACTTTTCGGATGGGAATTTCAACTGTCTCAGGGTTCCAGAACCCTGTATTGGAATATCAATACGGGTAATGGATCTCTGAAAGGAGGATTTGCAAAAAAGTCTAAATCAAACATGAAGGGCAATCCGTAATCTTATATGTTGAGGTTGATAGCATCGAGGAAACTATTAATAAGGCGATTAAACTCGGCGGAAAAACAGAAACACCAAAAACTCTTATAAGCGAATCGGCGGGATATTTTGCTCTGATAAAAGATTATGATAATAATGTTATTGGAGTTTGGTCTGAAAAATAAATATTCAATCGTTGGTTTATAAAAGTATTTTATCTGTATGCATAATATCTGAAAATAACTCATTTTTAATATTTTCGAAGTTCTTCTTTGTTAAAGATAAAGCACACACTATAAATCTGTTTGCAACAAATATTTTTCGCTGGTCGTTTTCTGCTTCGTCTAACAGTAAATATCCTGTGTAAAGATTTCCGTATATTTCCACCAGTTCTTTTGCGGCAATGTCCTGAAAAGCCGTATCTTTTTTTTCTGTAACATATTTCAAGGCATCATAAAATATTTCTCTTATTTCTTTCAGGATATTAGAAAGTTTACTTAATCCTCCCGTATATTCTTTTGTTTCTTTCTTATTAAAGTATTCTTTGAATACGTCATTAAGTACACCGCTTATTGCGGCTACAACCTGCATTTGCGAAGTACCTTCGTAAATGTTTGTGATTCTTGCATCCCTTGCAAGCTGCTCAACCTTAAATTCACGCATGTATCCCGTACCGCCGTGTATTTGTAAAGAATCGTATGTTATTTTGTTTGATGACTCCGTGATAAAATACTTTGTCAGGGGAGTAAGAAAATTTACAATTTTTGTAACTTGTTTCAATCTTAAGTTTTCGTCTGTAAACGATTTACCTTTGCCTTTCAGCTTTTCAATTTTTTGTTCAAGTGCTTCCTTTAAATCGACATAATATGTCGTGTTATAAAATAGTGTTCTGTTGCTTTCTATCATGACCCTCATATCAATTAACATATTCGATACCACAGGTATATTGTAAATGCTTTTTCCGAATTGTTCTCTTTCTTTTGCGTATTTTAAAGCAACTTCATATGCAGATTCCGAGATTCCAAGCGCCTGTGCGGAAACTCCTACTCTTGCCCTGTACATCAGTTCAAAAACGTATTTGATAAGTCCGAATTTTCTGCTCCCGACCAGTTCTGCAGGTGTATCGTTGAACTGAAGTTCACAGGTCGGAGAACCATGAATTCCGAGTTTATTTTCGATTCTCCTGACTATTACGGTATCATCACCCATACAAACGAACATGCTTAATCCTCTTCCGTCTTTTGTTCCGGCTTCTGAACGTGCTAGTACTAACAGTACCTCGGCGTTTCCGTTTGTTATGAACCGCTTCACGCCTCTTAAAAACCACTTTCCTTCATCATTCTGATAAGCGTGAAGTTTTACTGCCTGTAAATCCGAACCGGCATCCGGTTCGGTTAAAGCCATTGCTCCCGTATAATTGCCGCTGCTGAACCCCGGCAGATATTTGTTTTTCTGACTTTCATTGCCGAATTTTCTTATCATTTCCGCTATGTCCTGTAATCCGAATATATTCATTAAGGATGCATCAGCTCTTGAAACTATCTCCGTTGCCATTGAATAAATTGTAAAAGGAAAATTCAACCCCCCGTATTCTCTCGGTAAAATTGCACCCATCAAATCCGCTTTTGACAGCATTTCTAAATTTTCCTGCGTTCCTTTAGCGTAAGTTACCTTTCCTTCTGTAAACTGTGCCCCTTCTTCATCAACTCCCGTTGAACGGGGAGCGATAAAGTTGCCGGCTATATCTCCGATTACTTCCAGCACTTTTTTGTAATTTTCAACGGCGTCTTCGTAGTTTACAGGAGCATAATTGTATGTTATTGACTGTTCGTAATTGTCCTCGATTATCTCTACGATTTCCTTAATATCTAATTTATTGAAATGATATTGTATATCCGGATTCTCTGTGAAATAATTTGGCATATTCGGTCCTGACTTTCAGTTTGTTTATTATTAAAGTTATTTGAGTTTATTTTTGTATTCTTCGATAAAAAGCGGAATTACTTCCATAGCATCTCCGACAATTCCGTAATGTGCAATATCGAAAATCGGAGCATCCGAGTCATTGTTTACAGCAATAATTTTGTTTGATTCCTGCATTCCCGCACGGTGTTGTATAGCACCCGATATCCCGATTGCAATATATAATTTAGGTCTGACCGTAACACCCGTTTGTCCTACCTGTCTTTCAGCCGGAACAAAGCCCGCATCTACCGCAGCCCGGCTTCCTGCTACCTCTCCGCCTATTAAATGTGCAAGTTCGTAGAGAAATGAGAAATTTGCCTTTGAACCTAATCCGTACCCGCCGGCAACTATAATCGGTGCAGACTTTAGATTTACCTTGCTCTCCTCGCGGTACTGTTCGATGATTCTTATTATCTTATCGTTTTCTGATGGTTCATATCTGATTTCTTCGATTTTTATGTCAAATGGTGTTTCATAAAGATGCTTTTCCATTACACCTTCTCTTACCGTTGCCATCTGAACGGGTGTTTCCGGTGTTATAATCGTTGCAATTATGTTTCCTCCGAATGCAGGTCTTACCTGTAATAATAAATTCTTGTAATCTTTGTTTAAATATTTTACATCTGAAATTTTTAAATCGGTACAATCTGCAGTAAGTCCGCTTTTTGTATTTGAAGCAACTCTTGGAGCTAAATCTCTGCCTGTTACTGTTGCCCCGAATAAAACTACTCTCGGTTTTCTTTGATGTACAAGTTCGTTTAAAATTCTGCTGTAAGGTATGGTTTTGTATTCTTCTAAATCATTGTGCTGAATTAAAATGGATTCGTTTACTCCATACTTGAAAGTTTCTTCTGCTAAACTTCTGACGTTTTTTCCTATGACAATCGACTTTAAGAAACCGTTCGTTGCGTTTGCAAGCTTTCTCCCTTTGCTTAAAAGTTCAAAACTTACATCAGCAGGTTTGCTGTTTCTTTGTTCGATAAAAACCCAGACTTCATTCATAATATATTTTTTGTTTATTTTTAAATTTATCCGAATATTCTGTCAGTTATCAGTTCCGTTATCAATTTTGATACTCCTTCCTTTGTAGCCGGTATCTTTGTGTGTTCACCGCCTGCGAGTACTACCGATTCAATTTTGTGTACTTTTGTAGGTGAACCCTTAATCCCGCATCTATCTGCTTCAACATCAATATCGTCTGCAGTGAATGTTTTTATGAATAATCCTTTTTGGGAATATTCGTGAATTAAAGTATCTATATAAAGGAGGGAATTTCCTTCCGTGAGTTTTTCCAGCTCGATAAGGGACCTAGCTCCTTTGTATGCCATAACTCTTTTTGCTTTAAATGGACGAGGCTCTGCGGCATCTTTAATAATGGTAAGTAATACAGGTAATTCAGATTCTAAAATTTCGTATCCCCCGTCAATTCTTTTTTTTACTTTGACGGTATTTTCTTTTATTTCTATTATTTTTTCTGTGTATGTAATTTGAGGTATACCAAGTTTTTCCGCTGTTTGCGGACCAACCTGAGCAGTATCTCCGTCAATTGCCTGCCTTCCGGAAAAAATAAAATCGTAATTTCCTATTTTTCTTATTGCCGCTGCCAACACGTAAGATGTAGCCAGTGTATCTGCTCCGGCAAACTTTCTGTCGCTTATGCAGTAAACTTCATCCGCACCCATATAAAGACATTCTCTCAGAATTTCTGCAGCACGCGGCGGACCCATTGTAATGGCAGTTACTTTTCCGCCGAATTTTTCCTTAACCTCAAGAGCAAGTTCAAGGGCTACTTTATCTTCGTAATTGAAAATTGCAGGAAGCATGGCTCGATTGACAGTTCCGTCGTCTTTCATTACTTTTCCCGTAATATTTGCAGTATCCGGTACTTGTTTTACTAATACTATTGAGTTGTACATTATTAACTGTAATTTTTAAAAAATTCGCTTTTAAAGAAAGTTCAATATATTAAACTTCAATTTTATTTTAAATGAATTTCAGACCTGTCTTTAGACCAGTCTTTAGCCAGTCTTTAGCTTTTCACTTCTCACTTTTTACTGCGGATAATTGTTTTATTTATACTGATTTTTCTTGCCGGAGTTTTAGTTGATTGCTCGGTTTGAAAAATTTGAAAAACAGTTTTAATACGTTCCTGACTTTCAGTTGTTTTTTAAAACTCATCTGTTTTTCCTTGTAAATATGACTTCAATATCCGACGGATTTTCACTTCGGATGCAAATTCTGTTATCATCTATAAAATTTACAATGAATTTCGATGTGTGGTCAGGCGTCATTTTTACTTCCATTTTTATCGGCTCTGTATTGGGGTCAAAACTCGCTCCCAATCCGAATTGTTGTTTTTTTCCGTCTTCGAATACTTTTAATACGCTTCCGTCTTCTTCAAAGGAATATGCAATATATTTATCATTTTGTGATTGCGGGATGCGTTCCCATACCCCTGTTAATTTATCCTTGTTTGATTTTGAGCAGGAACTTAATAATATTATTAATATAAATATAAGTATACTTACTGCTTTTATATTCGGTTTGCTTAACAGCATTATTTATCTTTTTTTATTTTTTCTTCCTGACTTTCAGTCCTGACTTTTTAGTTTAACTCTTAACTATATATCCGGGAGATATTTATTTAATCATAAATTTCAAATCTTTAATTTCCTTCTGAATATTATAATCTCCTTTTAGTGATGGGTCGAGGTCAATAGCTTTATATATATCATATAATGCTTTTTCATAATTACCCGAATTTCTTAACGCCTGACTGCGAATCAGATAATAATATTCATCCTGCGGATTCAACGTAATTGCAAGGTCGTAATCGTTCAACGCCTTGAAATAATCCCCGAGTTTTTCGTAAACAGAACCCCTGAACAAATAATAATCAGGGTCGTATTTATTCAGCTCTATTGCCGAAGTATAATCTTTAATCGCAAGATTCAAATCTTCTTTATCATTCGTATGAAGCATTGCTTTGTTATAGTATGCGGTTCCGCGGTTACAGAACGCACTGTCATACTTCGGATTTAATTCAATTGCTTTTGTAAAAAATTCTATCGCTTTGTCATAGTTCTGGACTTTTAACTCTGCGTTTCCGCTGTTAAAATAATCTTGTGCGGTTTGTGCAAAAGCAAAAGAAAATGAAAAAACGAATCCTGCAATAACCAGAAAATAAAATAACTTCTTCATCATACCTGCCTTTCAGTATTTTTTTAATTTATTAATTTCTGAATTTTCTTGACTTTAGTTTTTCACTTTTCACTTTTCACTTTTCACTTCTGTATTCTTAACAATTTCTATTTAATTAAAATCATCTTCTTCACGTCTGTAAAATCTCCTGCTTCTATCCTGTAAAAATATACTCCGCTCGAAAACTCCGAACCGTCGAAATCCGCAATGTATATTCCGGGACTCTTTAATTCATTCACCAACGTTTTCACCTCCCTCCCGAGTATATCATAAATTTTCAAAGTGACGTAGTTTTGTTTTGGGACGGAAAACTCTATTCGTGTCTTCGGATTGAAAGGATTCGGAAAGTTCTGCGATAATCTATATTTATTAGGTATTTCGATTTTATTCACAGTACCCGAAACCGTTGAATAAGTAATTTCAATGCACCAGTCAACCAATGTGCCTTCGTCAAAAACAAAACCGTCGTAGATTCGCAGAATCCAGTTTCCGGCGCATGGTTTGTTGTCAAATATGCTCAACGGTGATTCAGGCTTCCATGTCCCCGTCATCGGAGCAACGGCGTTCTTTATGGATACGGAAGACGAATCATCAAGTTTACAATTGATTATATTCTGTCCGCCTCCTCCGTTGTTTAAGGATAATTTACAGCTGTCACTGCCCTTGAAAAGGTATATGTACAAATCGCTTATGTGCGTATGCTGAATGTTTATTAACTTTACATTAACATCTACGGTAAATTCCGTACCGCCGGTTACTGTTATTGTATCGTAAGTATATTGATAATCGTAAATTGCTTTTGGCGGTGTGGTTTTGGGATAACAATTCCTTTCGGTTATTCTGAAACTGTACAAATCGGAAGAATCCGTATTGTGATTTGAAGAATTGTCCTGAGCAAAAATTCTGTAAAAAATTAAATCATTAAAATTGATTTCGGGTATTGTTGAATTAAACGATGCAGAATATATGCTGCCTGCGGTATTCATCAGAGCGAAATGTTTTATTTCGGTTGGATTATTCTTGTACCACCTGACCCAAACAGAATCTATTCCGATATTGTCGGTAACCACGCAATTTACTGTAGCCGGCCAGTAAAGTCTCGGATAATCTGTAATAGGAGTATGAGTGATAACAGGTTTTATCGTATCCGGACCTGCATAAAAAGTAAAATATCCTGTTGGGGCATTGTATGGAAGTAAAGCTGTTCTGCCGAGCGAATCAATTGATTTTATGTAATATTTGTAGACAGCAGGATTTCCGCTGCCGGGTATGCCGGCAGTCCAGTTGTTTCCGCCAGATGATGTCATTACTATACTGTCGTTTATTGCTCCCCGTCCCCAAAACACTTTTGTGCTGCCCGGTACAAGTCCGCTGCCGAATGTGAAAATAGATGCGTTAATTGAATAAGGTCCTGTTGTGTTTTCTGTATTTGGCAATTGAGTATGACGGATGTATGGTCCCGGTGTTATTCTTGATGTAAAAATCTGTGCTTTTCCTGTTCTGTTGTCAGTCCAGAACGGCAGTATTAATCCGTTTTGTGCTGTTATTCCGATGTAATTTCCGTAATAACCCTCGGAGTATCCCTGAAGGGGCACAGGTTTTTGTGCGGTATTGCTGACTTTTATGTTGATGAAATTGTTTCCTCCGTCATTTGATAAAGCGATGTAAGTATTACAGGAGTCCTCTGAAATAACGTCTCTTGTGTCATAAAAAACAATTGCTATCAATCCGTTGCTCTGGTCGACGGTAATATAAGGATGGAATTGTTGTTTTCCGTTATTAAGAGCATCATCATTCACTCTCTTAACTGTACTCCATGTCGAACCGCTGTTTGACGAATATGCGAAACAAATATCCGCATCGCTTCCCGCCGGAGAAAGATTTCGTTGTGCCCAAGTTACGTAGATATATCCGTTTCTGATACCCCCGCTTCTGTCGACTGCAATTGAAGGAAAACCGTTTGCGTTAATGTTTGTTGAAAGAATCGGTCCTCTTATCCCGTTAATGTCAATTGCCGTAACCGGAACTGTCCAGTTAATACCTCCGTTTGTTGATTTTGAAAAAACTAAATAATCCTCTGTATATGGATATATCAAAGTTGGTGCAGCCCATATACAGTAAACCTCGCCTGCTGTGCCTGTCGCCATAGATACTCCCTGCTCGTAATGTCCGGAAAGGGGATTTCCAATCTGTTGAGATGTTACAAATGATACTCCGCTGTTGTTCGAATAAGAAAAGTAAATTGCGGGTTGTGATAAATTGAAATTTGACCATGCATTGTAAATCCTTCCGGTGTAAGGACTCGAAGGAAAATTATCAACGGTAAGAAAACTTTTATCAAAATTGCCGGATGACGGTACTATAACCCTTCCTGACCAGGTTGCACCGTTATCTGAAGATTTGTCTACAACATTATAATCGTCCAGATAATTAAAAAACAGTAAACCGGAATTATCATAAGCAACCGAGGGATTAGAAGAGTAATATACCGAGCCGGGTAGACTATCGCTGCCGCTCCAGTTAAGCCCGCCGTCGAGAGTGTAATAATATCCCTGTCCTTTGTCTGTATTTGCACCCGCAAATATTATATTTGGTGAGTTCAGATAAACACCTGCGGAAATCTCACTTTGATTTATGCTGCTCGGGAATATTCTTGTTTCCGGGTATATGGTAAAACTTGCAAATTCCGTGTGGTATATTCTTATCTGATTATTTGTCTGAATAAATATGTTTGCAGAGTTTTTTTGGTAATTATAATCACCTCTGACTTCTGTTTTTTTTTGTGGAAAAGTATATTGTGTTATAATTAACAGAAATATTAATATAAAAACTCTCTTCATAATACTGTTATTTGGTTGAAAATATGCTAAAAACTATAAATTCAAAAGTCAAAAATGATATTATAAATGTTTAAATCGGAAAAACAGATTTATATAAATTAATAAAAACAAAACTATATTTAAATAAATTCTTTTCTATACCCTTAAGGACGAAGATAACAAAAAGGATATCCGGGCAGATTTCTGATAATCCAGTAAAAGATTACAACAATAAAAATGGTAATAATCAGCCAGACAGGAAATTGAAATTTCGGAAGTTTTTTTGAAAAAAATAAAAATATGAATTCAGAAAAAAGATAGTATGCTGTAAGCATTAACACGGGAATAAGCAATAAATTATAACGCAGTGATAGCCAAAAGTCCCCGTGAAAAAAATAATGAAAACTTCTTAACCCTCCGCAGCCGGGACAATAAAGTCCCGTTACTGTGTTAAACAGACAAAGCGGGTAAAATATCAATGCGGATTGTAATTCGGAATTGTTGAAAAAATAAAGAACAGAAAAAGTTAAAACTGCGATAATAAGTATTCCAGCAGATTTAACCTTTTTTCTTTTAAAAATTTTGTTTTTATCGGTCAATTAGTTTTTTTGTAATAAATTTCCGTCGGCATCCCGGAAATTTCCCATTATGATTATTATAAGGTCAATGAGTGACCAGACTCCGCATGCACCAAGGGTTAACAGCTGTATGACACCGATTAATGTATGTCCGGTATAAAAGCGGTGAATACCAAGTCCTCCGAGAAATAAGCAAAGCAGTAAAGTTGTCAACCAGTCTTTGGGAGGTGAAGCCGGCGGTCCGTAGGGTTGTTGTTCCATATAATTTTTGTTTTGTTAATAAAATAACGGGTAATTTAATAAAAATCCGGATTTAAAAAATGAGGAAAAATTCACGGAGATGTTTTATCTAAAAATTGCTTTTATGCTGCCCCATGTTTCTTTAATACCCGAAACAGAATGGACAACTGTTATATGATTTGTATAGAAATAAGAATTGTTGCCTCTGACACATTTTAACCTGTAATAGTATATTGTCGAGGAACTTTTCATCATAACATTGTTGTCAAGGTAGGAATAATACGAGTTGTTTCCTGTTGCATTTATTGTTTTTAAATATAAGTAACTGTTGGGGTTGTCGGCGCTTCTCTCGATTTCATAGTAAACAACCCCGTCTTCATCCTGCGATTTCCATTCAATAAAAATTCCGTCGCTGCCTGTTTTTGCAGTGAAAAACTCAAGTCCGAACTCTGCGTATGCAATAATCGATATCGATAAAATTGCAAATATTAATGCATATTTCAGGTAAACTTTCATATACTAAAACAAATATAAACTACTGAATTAATAAATTCAAGTGTTTTTTTTAGCTGATACTTCTTTTTTGCGATTTCATGCTTTGTTATTTTATAAAGACCTTTTTAAAAATTTTTAAAATTGATAAATTAAGAAAAAATCATAATGAAAAATTATTTTATCGGAATTGATTCCGGAGGCACAAACTCTAAAATAATAGTAACTGATAAGTTGCTTAATATTAAATCGAAATTTAATTTTAAATCAATACACTATACACAGGTTGGTGCAAAAGTGTTTTCCGGATTTATTAATGATAAGATATTGTTCGTATTGAAAAAATCCGGACTTAAGATTAATCATTGCTGCGGTATTGGAATCGGAATAGCAGGTGCAAGGTCTCCAAATGATAAAAATGCAATATACAAAGAATTAAATAAACAATTGAATTTCGATAAAATTATTGTTGAAAGCGATGCTGTTATTTCTCTTTTCGGTGCTTTAGGGGGAAAAGACGGGATTATATTGATAAGCGGAACAGGTTCTGTACTGCTGGGTTTCTGTAAAGGGAAATATTATAGAATCGGCGGCTGGGGAAAAATACTCGGTGATGAGGGAAGCGGTTATTGGATAGGAATTCAGGCATTAAAGAATGCTGTTAAAGAAATAGATGATAATGTGAAATTTAGAACTTTTTGCAGAATTTTAAAAAAAGAACATGGATTAATCCCTGAAAACCTTATTGAAAAAATTTATAGAACGAATTACCCTATCCAAGATATTGCAAAAACAATAATTAGATATGCAGAAAAACATAATACTCAATGCATCAAAATTGTTGAAAATGCGGTCACTTGTTTGATAAATCATATAAAAATTTTCATCAGAAAACCTGAAATCGAATTTCCTCTCAAGCTCGTATTGTGCGGAAGTATTCTGGAAAGTAAAAATATTCTCTCGGATAAACTAAAGGATGAAATTAATAAAAAATACAAGAACAGATTAAATATTGAAAAACCTGTATATGAACCTGCAAAAGGTGCAATAATTGTTTACAAAAACAGACATAGTTAGAGTGTCTATTTTTTTATACAAAAACATAAAAATCAATGTATACTTTTTTAGAAACTGACTTGACAACACAAAATTTTAAGCATATATTTGCTTATCTTTTTTAATTAACTTTTTTTTAATAAACGCCAAAAAATACAGGAGGTATTAGAACAATGGCAAAATTAAAAAATTTATTATTCATTCTTCTTGCCGTCTCATTGTTGTCCGGTTCGGCAGTTATAACCGGTTGCACAAGCTATGCGGGTGAAGAGGAATTAAAACAACTGAACGATCTGAGAGCTGCAGTGGAAGTACTCCAAACAACTGTTAATACGAAGGAGTCCGAAAAAGCTAAGTTGCAGAAAGAAATTTCAGATAAAGACGCAAAGATAAAGCAGCTGCAAAAAGACACCGATGCTGCAAAGAAATGCGTATCCGAAATGAAATAACTGTAACTTAAATTTTTAAAAATTTTTAAAAATTAAAAACTTAAAAGGAGACAATAAATGAAACTCAACAAAATATTAATGTTGCTCATAGCCTTCTCCTTAGTTTTTGCTGCAAAACTTTCATTCGCTCAGGAAGAAATGACAATGGAAGAATGGCAAAAACAAATGGATGAATTGAGATTGCAAAAAGAAGATTTAGAAGGCAAATTAGACGCTTTAACAAAAGAAGTTGATGGACTTCAAAAAACCAGCAAAGAAAAAGATGCGGAATTAAAGAAAGCTGAAGACGATCTTTATGCCGCAGTCGGAACAACAAAATCAGGTGCAGCCGATTTTAAGAAAAAACTCGATGCCTTGGAAAAAGCAGTCAATGATAAGAATAAAGATGAAGCCGAAAAATTATTGGCTGATATCGGAAAAGACAAGATGCATTGCCTGCCGGAATACAATAAGAGATATTTAGACCTTAAGACTAAGGTTGCAAATATGAAAGAAGTTGTAGTCCAGCCCAAAGGATATACGGTTGTAAAAGGTGATTGCCTGTACAAAATCGCAGAAAAGAAAGAAATCTACGGCAACGCCAAATTATGGCCCGCGATCTGGGAAGCTAACGAAAAAGGAGTAGTCTCAGCACCTCCGAAAGTTCCCAAAACTATTCACAACCCGAACTTGATTTATCCCGGACAAATTCTAAAGATTCCTGCACTCGCCGATGCTCAGAAGAGTCCTTATCTGGATAAAGCAAAGAAAATGTACAAGAAGAAAAGAGTGAAAAAAGAAGAAGGTGACGTAAAGAAAGAAGAAAAGAAAGATGTGAAAAAGGACGAAAAGAAAGATGTAAAGAAGGACGAAAAGAAAGATGTGAAGAAAGATGAAAAGAAAGATGTGAAGAAAGATGAAAAGAAAGACGTAAAGAAAGACGTAAAGAAAGATGAAAAGAAAGACGTAAAGAAAGACGATAAGAAATAATTGATTTTAAAAAATCATATAGAACCCCTTTGTACACTGCCGTATAAAGGGGTTTTTATTTTTATTTGTTAAATTGGGGAAAACAGAAAAAATCATAAATCTTACAGGTATTAATATTCCTGAGTTTACCGGACTGAGAGAAGAAAATATCGAAATGATAAGAGAAAATTTCGATGCCGCAATTGTATTACGGGGTGAAACACTGTTCCTGAAAGGAAATAAAGAAGAAATCTTATTACTCGAAAAAATATTTAACGAATTAAGTTTTCTATATAAAAGACAGGGAAAAATTACTGCTAACGATGTTAAACTTGTACTCGATTTGGTTCTGGGTACGGAAGATTCCGGTACTGCGTTTGAAAAAAAATTCGGTATAAGTAACGGTGAAATAGAAAATATAATTCTCTATACGAAAAGCAGTTATATTAAACCCAAATCGAAAAACCAGTCTGAATATTATAAAGCTGTTAAAGAAAATGATATCGTATTTGCTATCGGACCCGCCGGAACGGGAAAAACATATCTTGCTGTTGCATTTGCAGTTGCTGCTCTGAAAAACAAACTGGTTAATAAAATTATTCTGACACGTCCTGCTGTCGAAGCAGGTGAAAGCCTCGGTTTCCTGCCCGGCGACCTCTCTGAAAAAGTTGACCCGTACCTGAGACCGCTTTATGACGCACTCGAGGATATGATTCCCCTCGAAAAACTCCAATCTCATATCGAAAAAAAAGTCATCGAAGTAATTCCGCTTGCGTATATGAGAGGAAGAACTTTGAATAATGCCTATGTCATTCTCGACGAAGCCCAGAATTCTACTTCTATGCAGATGAAAATGTTTTTAACCAGACTCGGGGCTAATGCCAAAGCAATTATTACAGGTGATATAACACAAATTGATTTGCCTAAAAGAGAATATTCAGGACTTGTGGAAATACAACATATACTTAAAAATATCAGAGATATAGTTTTTGTCTATTTTGATAAAAGCGACGTTGTCAGACACAGACTTGTGAAGGATATCATAGATGCTTACGAAAAATACATAAAAAACAACGATAAGTAACTTCACACCTCTCCCTTAACTCTTAACTTCTCACATCTCACATTTCACATCTCACTTATTTAATTCTATATTTTTAAAAACTGAAAACTGAACATTTATAACTGTATATTCACTTTTCACTTTTCTCACTTCTTTTTTTTTCACCTATCACTAATTATTATAATTTAACATTTGCAATTTAACATTTAACATTAAATAAGTGTCTTATTCAAATGCCGAAAACCCGGTTATATCCTCTCCTATAATCAAAGTATGCATCTCATGTGTTCCTTCATACGTCTTAACTGACTCAATATTGTTAAGATGTCTCATCACCGGATATTCGTCGAGTATTCCGTTTGCACCGAGAATTTCTCTCGCCATCGAAGCAATATTTTTTGCAACTTCACAGCCGTTCCTTTTTGCCATCGAAACCATCTGCGGTCTCATTTTTCCGTTGTCTTTCAATACAGCAAGACGATAATTCATTAACTGTGCCTTTGTTATCTCCGTTATCATATATGCGAGTTTTTCCTGCGTAATCTGAAATGCGGCAATTGGTTTTCCGAACTGAATCCTTGAAAGCGAATAATCTAACGCTGAATTATAACATTCCATCGCAAGCCCGATGACGCCCCAGGCGATTCCGTACCGTGCCTGAGTCAGACACATCAGTGCAGACTTTAATCCTGCAGTCTCAGGCAAAATATTTTCCTCCGGTATAATGCAATCCTCAAAAACCAGTTCGCTTGTAACTGATGCTCGCAGCGACAATTTGCCTTTTGTCTCGGGTGCTGAAAATCCTTTCGTTCCTTTTTCAACAAGAAAACCCCGAACCTTACCGTTAAGTTTTGCCCATACGACCGCAATATCTGCTATCGTACCGTTAGTTATCCACATCTTTGTACCGTTGATTTTATATCCACCCTCTGCTTTCTCCGCTTTTGTGAGCATACCGCCCGGATTACTTCCGTAATCCGGCTCCGTCAGACCGAAACAACCAATTTTCTCTCCTGAAGCAAGCAGCGGCAGCCATTTCCTTTTCTGCTCTTCCGAGCCGAATGTGTAAATCGGATACATAACAAGCCCCGATTGTACCGATGCAAAACTTCTGATTCCGCTGTCGCCGCGTTCGAGTTCCTGCATTATCAATCCGTACGTTATATTGTTTATTCCCATTCCTCCGTATTCGGGCGGAAGCGTCGGACCGAAAATTCCAAGGTCCGCCATTTTGGATACTAAATGAAACGGAAATTCCATTTTCTGATTGTATTCCTCAATAACAGGTAAAACCTCCTGAGTTACAAAATCTCTTATCGTGTCCCTGATTGCTTTTTCTTCGTCAGTAAGTAATTCATCCAGAAGAAAATAATCGGGATGTCTGAAATTTGCCTTAGCGCTCATCTGTTGTTAATTTGATATTTTTATTTTAATCCCTTTTTTTAAATACTTGACTTCCTTTACTTCCGTAGTCTCGAACAAATAACTTAATCTCTTGTAATCGTCCGGCTCTAAATTTATAAACTTCTCGGAATGCTCTTTTTTAATCCTTCCGGCAATCATATCAAGCAAAGAGGAGATGTTGATTCCTTTTGCAGCAGAGATAAAAACCGAATTTTCAAACTTTTCTTTTATGTCTTTTAATATTTCGGAATTTTCGAGTTTATCGATTTTATTAAATACATTAATAATAAATTTATTTTCCGCTCCGATTTCTTTAAGTGTTTCGTTTACAACTTCTGTATGTTCTTCATAATTCGGATTCGATACATCAATTATGTTAAGTAAAATGTCCGACTCCACAGCTTCGGCCAGCGTTGAACGGAATGATTCAATCAGGTCGTGAGGTAAATTTTTAATGAAACCCACGGTATCGGATATCAATACTTTTTTGGGATATCTCGAAAGAGTTTTTTCTCCTGTGTCTGAAGGTAAATTTAACAACCGTGTGGAAGTATCAAGCGTAGCGAATAACTTGTCTTCAACATATACATTGGAATCCGTTAAAATATTCAGAAGGGT
>VGWA01000033.1:15000-20495 GCA_016873795.1 Ignavibacteria bacterium | reverse complement strand
TTGTCATAGGAAAGTTTTTATCCACTATAACACTGGCAGCATTTACTTTTTTACCTACGGTCGTTTATGTCATTTCACTGACTTTTCTCGGGAAGCTTGATTTCGGACCGGTTATATCTTCCTACCTTGGATTACTTTTGCTTGCGGGATTGTATATAAGCGTCGGTATATTCTCTTCCTCTCTGACAGAAAATCAGGTCATTGCATTTATTATAAGTTTTTTGATAATATTTGCACTCTTTATGATTAATAAAGTTCTGGTCTTTGTTCCGTCCGGTATGGTCTCTACAATGGAATATATAAGTTCCGATTCTCACTTTTCTAATATCGTCCGCGGAGTAATTGATTCGAGAGATATCGTATATTATTTAAGCGGTATTATAATTATGATAATACTTACTAAAACTTCATTAGAAAGCAGAAAATGGTAAAATTTTGAAATATATAAATTATGAATAAAAAAAATTATAAAAAAGAAATTTTAATCAAAACAGCTCTGGTAATTGCTATTATCGTAGTCGTAAACGTGATATCCACCAGATTTTTTACTCGTGTAGATTTAACGAGAGATAAAACTTTTACTCTTTCGGATATCAGTAAAAATATAGTGGATTCACTCGATGATAAACTTGTAATTAAGGTATTCTTCAGCGAAAATCTTCCTGCTCCTTACAACAATTTAAGAAGAGACCTTAAGGATATTTTAAATGACTACAGGACATACTCGCACGGTAATCTGATTTATGAGTTTTATAATCCGTCGGGAGAAGAAGGAAACACCGAACTGGCAAAAGAAGCGCAGAAATACGGTATCCAGCCGGGTGAGATGAGAGTAATTGAAAACGACAGAGTTGAAGTGAAAGTTGCTTATATGGGAATGGCTTTCCTGTATAAAGGCAAACAGGAAGTAATCCCGTGGTTTCAGTCTCTCGAAAATATAGAGTATGAAATAACAGGAAAGATTAAAAAGATAATGACCGATAAGAAAAAGAAAATCGGATTCTTAAGCGGTCATGGTGAATTTGACCCGACAAAATCAAATCAACTTTATCAAAAACTTTCCGAGCAGTATGATATTACAACCGTTATGATTGGAAATAACCGGGCGGTTCCGATAGACGTAGATATTCTGATGATTGTAGGACCAAAAGCAAAGATTACCGAAAATCAAAAATATATGATAGACCAGTTTATAATGAGAGGCGGAAAAGTTGCCTGGCTTCTTAATAGAATTGCCCCCGTACAGCAAATGCAGATGGCAGTCGCTGATGTCGTTCCAACGGAAATAGATGATCTGTTGCTTAATTACGGAATTAGAATTAACAATGACCTCGTCAGGGATGTAAGCTGTCTGAACTTCGGACTGTTCGGATGGGATCCTTATATGCCTTTTGTTACTAACATTGACCCGGAGAATCCTGCTTTTCAGTATAATAAAAGAGTCTTGTTGAGTCTTGCAAGTACAATTGACCTTTCTGCGGCTCAGGGTAAAAATATTATTGCTAAACCTCTTATGCTGTCATCCGATAAATCAGGTAGAGCGGAAAATGTATTTTTCCTCAGTCCGGATGAATTCAAGAATAAGCCGATGGATTCACTGTTTAACCAGAAAAATCTGATTCTGGGAGCTACTTATACGGGCAATTTTACGAGTTTGTATAAAGATAAAACAATTCCGATTGACACTTCCGCTGATGCATTTCCAGTATATGATTCGATAAAAATTGATCAAACACAGAAAGAAACAAAAATGCTTGTAATCGGAGACGGTGATTTTATTGATGAAAGTATAGTCAGATATAATAATGAGAATATGTTTTTCTTTATGAATATTATTGACTATCTTGCCGATGATATCGGACTTGCACAAATCAGAAGTAAAACAGCAAGTGAACAGCCGATGGAACCGGTCTCCGACGGTACGAAAAAGTTTGTTAAATTTTTTAACCTGATATTCCCTCCGCTTATCGTTCTGCTCTTTGGCTTGTGGATGTGGAATAACAGAAAAAGAAGAAGAAATAAACTAAAATCATTTTAAGTAATTTCAAAAAAATTTTTTAACAGTATGAAAGATAAAAAGATATATTTACTTGCTGGCATCTTTATTGTGCTGGTTGTTATTGCCTATCTTATTACCTCTGAAAGAGGTCCTAAAACTTCCTCCGAAGGTAATAAGAAAGAAAAATTTTTTGAAATTGACTCGGCAAAAATCGATAAACTTGAACTTGAATACAGAGGCAAAAAAATTGTGCTGGCTAAAGCCGGATTAGACTGGAAAATGATTGAACCTGTTGAATATTCTTTGAATACACAGTTTGTCGGAATGGCTCTTTCCACATTGAAAAATTACAGAATCTCAAGTACACTTTCGGAAAATCAGGCTAATTTCGATAAGTTCGGATTCAACGATACTAATATAGTAAAATTAAATGTATATCAGGACGGCAGTTTTTCCGGTACAATAATTATAGGTAAAGAAGGTATGGGACCTTCTCAGACTTATGTTAAATCACCCGAAGAAAATGTTATTTACCTTGCAGATGAATTCCTGAGAAACAGTTTTGTAAAAGAAAGATTAAATGATTGGCGTGATAAGTTGATTTTTTCAATACCGAAAAATTCCGTTAAATCGATTGAATATATTTCGCCCGGAGAAACCTTCGTAATTCAGGCGGATACAACAGGAAAATATTCGATCGGAAAAGATTCTGTACTTTCTTCTGTGGTAGACGGTATTTTGAATTTATTTAATAATTTTAATACACAGGAATTCAAAGATACAACACTGGCTGCAGATACAAAATTCGATTACAGCGTCATTATTAATGCAGACAGAGTAATAAGAATAGACGCCGTTAAATACGATACATCTTCCAACAGGTATTTTATGAAAATATCGGATAGAAAACAGATATTTGATGTAGATGATTATTTTCTGAAAAATTTTGTAAAACAGAAAAAAGAGTTCTTCCCTCCTAAATAATATATTATTACGAATAATATTCTAAATTATGACTTGTTAATAAATATTAAATTTATTTAATTTTATTATAAATTAAAGGGATGCCGTATATATCATTAATATTGTTAATAATAATCAGTTATTTGATAGGTTCAATTCCGTGGGGATTTATAGTCGGGAAATTATTTAAAAAAATTGATATAAGAAATTACGGCAGCGGAAATATCGGCTCCACTAATGCCGTGAGAACACTCGGGGTCCCGCTCGGAATTATGGTTCAGCTTCTCGATGTCGGTAAAGGACTTGCCGCGGTTTTGATGGTGTCACCTTTCTTTTATATTAACCTGCCTTTTGAAAATTTTACTCCCTTCGATGATATCACCGTGCTGAAAATTATTGCAGGCGTGAGTGCGGTTATCGGACATACTTTTACCGTTTTCCTGAATTTTAAAGGCGGTAAAGGTATTAATACCGCACTGGGTATGCTGGTTTCTTTAGCTCCGATTGATGTTTCAATTTCTCTCGGTATATTCGTCCTTATAGTATTGTTTTCAGGTTATATATCGCTCGGCTCAATACTGGCGTCGGTGTTTTTTCCCGTTATTATGTTCGTGAGAGAAAATATTTTTAATGTCGATATCTACGGCTATAAAACACTTATTATATTCAGTATTGCCATGTCGGTTTTGATTCTTTATAACCACAGACAAAATATCAAAAGACTTCTTTACGGAAAAGAAAATAGATTTGAAAAACTCTGGAAAATCAGAGTATTTAAATTTATCAAAGCACCCCTTAAAAGCAGAAATAATTAGCCAATGAATATATCGGTTTTAGGAGCAGGCGGATGGGGAACGACGTTATCTGTCCTGCTAAACAGAAATGGTCATAATGTCACTTTGTGGGAATTTAATCAGGAGTATGCAAATACTTTAAATGAGTACAGGGAAAATTTCTATTTCCTTCCGAAAATTATAATACCTAAATCTATTAAAATTACGAATGACCTTGAATATGCCGTAAATAAAAAGGACATAATTGTAATTACGACACCGACTCAATATATCAGAAAAAGTTTTCAAGATTTATCAAATTATAATTTTGGGAATTCCGTAATTGTAAGTGCCTCAAAAGGTATCGAAAATAATTCTTTGATGCTTGTTTCGGAAATTCTTCGGGATATATTTAAAAAAGTGAAATCGAAAAAAATATCCTGCCTGTCCGGTCCCTCTCACGCTGAAGAAGTGTCCCGTAAAATTCCTACCGCTGTAGTTTGTGCTTCCTTTGATTCGTCGGTCACACGTTATATACAAAATACATTTTCGAATAAATATTTCAGAGTGTACAGAAGCAGTGATTTAACAGGAACGGAATTAGGCGGTGCTTTGAAAAATGTAATTGCCATTGCTACAGGAATCTCGGAAGGTGCAGGTTTCGGTGATAATTCAAAAGCTGCATTAATGACAAGGGGTATAACGGAAATTGTCAGACTCGGATTAAAATACAATGCCAGAATAGAAACATTTTTCGGGCTTTCCGGAATAGGAGACTTAATTGTTACTTGTTCATCCGTGTACTCGAGAAACAGATACGTCGGGAATCAAATCGGAGAAGGTAAAAAATTAAAGAATATATTGAAGGAAATGAAGATGGTGGCAGAGGGTGTTGCTACGACGCAGTCCGCTTATGAACTTTCGAAATTATATAAAATCGAAATGCCGATAACAGAAAAGGTATACTCGATTCTGTTTAAAGGAGAGAAACCGCATAAAGCAACCAGAGATTTAATGCTTAGAAAATTAAAAGTGGAATATAATTTTTAAAAAATTAAATCGAATACATTATGAAAAAATTTTTTCAGGACTTCAAAGATTTTGCCCTGAAAGGTAATGTAATTGACCTTGCAATAGCAGTTATTATCGGCGGTGCATTCGGAAAGGTTGTATCTTCAGTTGTAAATGATATAATACTCCCGCCCATCGGTCTTTTGCTCGGAAAGGTTGATTTTAGATTCTTGGAGTTAGTTATTCAGAATGAACCGCATATTTCTTTGAAATACGGCTCTTTCATTCAAACTATAATAGATTTCACTATTATTGCCTTCTGCATTTTTGTGGTTTTAAAAGCTTATTATAAAATTCTTCCCAAAAAGGTTGAATTGCCTAAAGGTCCGTCAAACGAAGAAAAACTTCTTGAAGAGATCAGAGATATCTTGAAAAACAAATAAATACCTACAAACTGAGTTTTTTGAGTTTCGGGGATATAAAATAAGTAATAATTACAATTAGCAGCGTCATAGTCCCTCCGAAAATTACAGATGGAACCGTTCCGAGTAATTTTGCTGCCGCGCCGGATTCAAATGCACCTATTTCATTAGAGGAACCAATAAATATACTGTTTACTGCAGAAACCCTGCCTTTCATATTTTCAGGAGTCATTACCTGAAAAATTGTTTGCCTTATTATGACACTTATGCTGTCAAACATCCCGCTCAATGCAAGTGCCAGCATTGAAAGTAAAAAGTTTCTTGAGA
>VGWA01000033.1:0-10000 GCA_016873795.1 Ignavibacteria bacterium | reverse complement strand
CCTGGCAAAGCTTTGAATCGAAGCCCCAGTAAACGGCGGCCGTAACTATAACGGTCCTAAGGTAGCGAAATTCCTTGTCGGGTAAGTTCCGACCTGCACGAATGGTGTAACGATTTGGTCACTGTCTCGACCACGGGCTCGGTGAACTTGTGGTACCGGTGAAGACGCCGGTTACCTGCATATGGACGAAAAGACCCCGTGCACCTTTACTGCACCTTAGCATTGGGTTTGGATAAAGCATGTGTAGAATAGGTGGGAGACTGTGAAGCGGCGGCGCCAGCCGTCGTGGAGTCGCAATGTGAAATACCACCCTTGTTTTGTTCGGATTCTAACCCGGGTCCTTTATCAGGATCGGGAACAGTGTTAGGCGGGTAGTTTGACTGGGGCGGTCGCCTCCTAAAATGTAACGGAGGCTTCCAAAGGTACCCTCAGCATGGTTGGTAATCATGCACAGAGCGCAAAGGTAGAAGGGTGCTTAACTGTGAGACTGACAAGTCGAACAGATGCGAAAGCAGGGCTTAGTGATCCGACGGTTCTGTGTGGAAAGGCCGTCGCTCAAAGGATAAAAGGTACGCCGGGGATAACAGGCTGATCTCCTCCAAGAGTTCACATCGACGAGGAGGTTTGGCACCTCGATGTCGGCTCATCGCATCCTGGGGCTGGAGAAGGTCCCAAGGGTTTGGCTGTTCGCCAATTAAAGCGGTACGTGAGCTGGGTTCAGAACGTCGTGAGACAGTTCGGTCTCTATCCTATGCAGGCGAAGGAAACTTGAGAAGGCTCGCTCCTAGTACGAGAGGACCAGAGCGAACGAATCTATGGTGTACCAGTTGTCACGCCAGTGGCACCGCTGGGTAGCTATATTCGGTTGAGATAAGCGCTGAAAGCATCTAAGCGCGAAACTCGCTTCAAGATGAGGTTTCCCTTTCTCTTCGGAGAAAATAAGACTCCAGAAAGATTATCTGGTTGATAGGCTGCAGGTATAAGTTCGGTGACGGATTTAGCCGAGCAGTACTAATTAGTCGAATGCCTTCACCATTATTTTTTATTTCGATTTGACAGCATTCTTCCGCATCATTGCTTTTAGGACAAATTTTATTGAGTTTCTGGCGATTTAACATAGGAGTCACACCTCTTCCCATTCCGAACAGAGTAGTTAAGCCCTATGTCACCGATGGTACTGCATGGGCAACTGTGTGGGAGAGTAGGTTTTGCCAGATTTATTTTTAAAAAAGCCTTAACTTCAGTTAAGGCTTTTTTTTTTATCCCGCAAATATTTTTAGTTTATCTACCTCTATCTTCTCTGTTCTAACTTTACAGTGAATGATGTTTCGTCAAATCCGAACCAGCTTCCCGTTATCCCGTCTACTTTCACTCCGACTAATCCGAATATTATGTCAAATACTAACCATCCCGTTCCTAATGAATATGTCAACTTCACAGATATATTCTCGTATCCCTCTTTCCTGACTCGATTATATATTCTTTCCCTTTCTCAAGTCTTATTGCTGCGGGAGTAGTACCTTCCTTAAATCCGTTTATATAAACTGATGCCTGATTGGGTTCGCTGTTTAAACTTATACTTTCCTTTGTACCTTCGAATATTGTTGCACAACCGTAATACCATAGGAAACTAAATAACAAAGACAACGAAATATATTTTCTCATTTTTGTTTATTTGTTGTATTTTATCTTGTTTATTTTTAGAAATCAAGTATAATCTTTCAGTCTGTATAATAAACTTTCTCCCCATATTTTTCCATCTCTAATAAATATATATTTTATTCTATATGCAATATGTTATATCTTATTTTTTATTATTTTGTTTAATATATTTGAATAACTGTAAAATTTAAAAATATAATTTATGAATGAGGATTTCAAAATTCCTGTTGTGGGCAAACCCGCAATTAAATCCCCTCTGCTTTTATCTAAAGTTGAGGGTGACGGAGTATTTGATTATATTGAGTCTTCAGACAGAGTTTTGTATGACCCGACACTTGATAATTTTTATAAATCAAAGAACGAAAACACTGAACCCCTAAGTTTTGAAAAGGCAGGACCAAAAGAATTTATATATTTTGACCCTCCTAAAACAAAGGTTGCTATTGTTACATGCGGAGGGTTGTGCCCGGGATTGAATAATGTCATTCGTAGTATAGTTTTACAATTATATTACAGATATAAGGTAACGAGAGTAATTGGTATAAAATACGGTTATGAGGGATTTATTCCCGAATATAATCATCCGATAATTGATTTAACTCCCGAAGTTGTTGAACGAATACATTTATTCGGCGGTACTTTACTGGGTTCTTCCAGAGGTAAACAGGATGTGTGTCAGATAGTTGATTCACTGGAAAGAATGAACGTAAATATTTTATTTACTATAGGCGGGGATGGAACTTTAAGAGGGGCATTAGCAATAAAGGAAGAGATCGAAAAAAGAAATTTAAAAATTGCAGTTGCAGGTATTCCAAAAACTATTGATAATGACATAGGATATATTTCAAAATCATTCGGATTTGAAACGGCATATTCGATAGCAGAAGCAATTGTTCATGTGGCGCATAATGAAGCAATAGGAGCCTATAACGGAATCACAATAGTAAAATTAATGGGAAGACATTCCGGTTTCATAGCAGCAAATGCAGCACTATCTACACAGGATACTAATTTCGTACTGATTCCCGAAATGGATTTTGATTTAGAAGGAGAAAATGGATTTCTTGAAGCATTGAAAAAAAGAATTTTACAAAGACATCATGCCCTTATAGTTGTTGCTGAAGGTGCCGGGCAGCATATATTTGAAGGCGAACCGAAAAAATATGATGAATCAGGTAATTTGTTAAATAAAGATATCGGACTTCATTTGAAAAGTGTTATTGATGAATTTTTCAAATCATTGGATATAAGAGTAAGCATAAAATATATTGACCCGAGTTATATTATCAGGAGTGCAAGGGCGATTGCAGATGACAGTAAATTCTGTCTGCAGTTATCTCAAAATGCCGTTCACGCTGCTATGGCGGGAAAAACAGGATTTGTCGTTGGATACTGGAACGGACAGTTTACTTTACTGCCAATATCCCTTGCAGTCAGAGAACGTCAGAAAATTAATCTCGAAAGCGAACTGTGGTGGAATGTACTTGAAGTAACCGGTCAACCTGTAAGTATGAAAAATTAATATTCCGCGGATAGATTTATGTTCAATAATTATTTTTTACTCAGGGAATTGTCTTTGTTCCTTGGTAAGAACCTTGCAGGATTTAAGATTAACGAAATATTTTCCCAGGAAAAAGACAAACTTGTATTACAGGTTTATAAAGGTGATAATGTCAAATTTCTGGAGTTTTGCTGTAAAACCGAATTTCCTTATCTTGTTTTCTATAATAAATACGGCAGGCGAAAAAGCAATTTTGCTACTTTATTTTCCGATTTATATGAACTGGAAATTGACAGTGTATTGATTTACGAAAACGAAAGAATAATAGAGCTCAATATTAACTCAAAAAAACTGCTTTTTATATTTATTCCTGTGAAATTGAATTTATTGTGCGTTGATAAAAATACAATAGTCAATGCCTTTAAGAATTATAACAGAATAAATAATCTGAGCACTGAAGAGTTTCTTAAGACAAAACAAAAAAACAGAGAAAAAAAATACCGGATAATAAATGACTATCTTAAAATTAATTACGGAATATACGGCAGTTTACTTCAGGATGAGGTTCTGCATTCAGTGAATCTGAAAAGAAATGAATTTCTGAATGATGATTGTATTAAATTGATAGATGACGGTTTCTTACGTATAAACGAACAACTGGAGAAACCAAAATATTTATTATATAATTATAAAAACGAATATTTGATTTCTCTTATTAAATTAAATCATCTTCAGGATATTGATTATACGTCGTTTGAAAATGTTAATGAATTAATAAAAAATTACCTGACAGAAACGCTAAAAAAGAATAAAATTAACGATATAATAAACGAAAAATTAAAATATTACGAAAAAAAAATAAAACCGATAAAAAATAAGATTCACAATCTGAAAAAAAACATTGATGAAGCAATTACTTCGGATAAATATCTGTATTACGGTAATATGATATTGAGTAATGTTGAATTGTATAAGAAAGGTGTGAAAGAAATGGAAGTCTGTGATGAAGCAACCGGAAAGATTTTTAAAATCCGGACGAAACCGGAATTGTCGGCTGTAGAAAACGCAAATATTTATTTTGAGAAGTATAAAAAACTGAAATCATCGGTATCGGTTTTGAATGAAAAAGTCAAAAAATATGAAATGGAATTAAGTAAACTGCAGAAACAAATTAATGATATCAATAAAACAAGCGATATTAAGGAAATAAAAAAAATGGAAAAGGAATTGAAAACCAAATCAAATGAAGAGAACGAATTAAAGATGTTCAGGAAATTTAAGTTGAGCGGTGAATTCCAGATCTGGGTCGGTAAAAGTTCCGCTTCAAACGATTTATTGACAAAGCATTATTCTTCTCCTGATGATTATTGGTTTCACGTAAGAGGAACAAGCGGTTCCCATACTGTTTTAAAGTCACCTAAAAAACAGGAGTCAATTCCAAAAAATATAATCGAATCCGCTGCTTCTATTGCTGCGTATTACAGCAAAGCAAGAAACGCCTCATCTGTTCCGGTGGCTTATTGCCTGAGGAAGTATGTAAAAAAGAAAAAGGGATTTAAAGAAGGAAGCGTAATAATGGAAAGAGAAAAAATAATTTATGTAAAACCTCAATTACCTCCCGAAACAGAGATATAATATTAAATTACATATTTTTCAATATCATATAATTTTTGCAGGATTCTCGCCTTGTTAGTACTTTCTCTGTTCAGTAATATATTATAAGCATCAAATGCCTCTTTATAATTCTTTTGCTTTGCAAGTAAATCTGCCAGTGTTTCAGTTACTATCTTTACCTGACCGAGAAAAGTGTCGGAATCAAACATAATATCCTTTAGTGTTTTGGCTTTATCATCTGAATTTAAATCGGCATCCTTTGTTTCAAAATTAAAATTTTTATAATTTTCCAAAAATATCTGAAAATCTTCTTCCCGTATTAATTCATCGTATTTCGGATTTTCGAATATGTCTTCTATTTCTTTTAAATCTATTGATGGCTTTAGTTTATTTATTTTCTTAATTTCTTTATAATAAGTCTCGAATTCTATTATTTTTTCGGTTTTTGTTGTATAAAGCAGTCTTTCCTGTATCGGAGAATTTTTTAAATCGTTTAAATCAGCTCTGAGTTTTTTTAGCGTTTCTAATTCGGGCAATTTATTCTCAAGTTCCGAAAGTATATTTTCTGCTTCCGTAATGTATAATAATTTTAACAATGTTCTTATAATCATAATTTTGCAGGTGATGTAGTCGGGATATAATTCCGAACCTATCCTGCAGATATTGTAACATTCTTCGTACTGTTCATTCATAAAGTACAGATTTGCAAGTCTTATGAATGACGGAGAAAAAATATTTTTATTCAGATTATTCTTTAAATCATTAATATATACTTCAAGGGTAGATGTCATATTATTTTAATGTATGTTTCTGTTATATGTTATTACTTGTTTAAATGAAAGATATGAAATCATTCCGAATCCCGTTGCAAACATAAGTTGAAAAGGTATAGCTGCAATCTGGACATAATAGATGGACAGAAATACGCCGGCAAAGCAGTATACGGAAAGCAGTGCCTCTATATAGGCAGTGAACGGGATTTTTTTATGTAAATATTTAACATCTTTAATTTTATCACTGCTGTTAACAATATTGAATTTCGGGGTTCTTACAAATTCTGTTTTTTTGTTAAATAAACCTTCAAATACTGCTTTTGTGTTATTTACGGAAAGTCCCATGCTGCCCGACATAAATAGCGGAAAATATATAATCCTTTGCTGCCAGTCCGGATAAACATCTTTTTGCGAATACAGGTAAAACAAAAATGTACTGACGAATGCAAAAATAAAAAACGACATCAGATTAAAAACACTGTCGTAATTCCCGGTAATTTTTACCAGTACAATCGGCAGATTCAGTATACCCGCAATCAGAATGAAAGGATAAGCAAAATTACTCCATAAATGAATAAAAGACTGCAGTTTTATCCTTAACGGAAGTTTTGATTTTATTACTTTCGGATATATTTTTTTTGCTGTCTCAATTGCTCCCTTTGTCCATCTGTACTGCTGAGTCTTAAAAGAAGCAATTTCAGTGGGCACTTCAGCAGGCGATGTAAAATTAACAAGATATTTTACTTTCCATCCTTTCATTTGTGCACGATAAGACAAGTCCAGGTCCTCCGTCAGTGTATCTGCCTGCCAGTTGCCTGCGTCGAATATTACTTCCTTTTTCCATACACCTCCGGTTCCGTTGAAATTAACAAAAAATCCGGCTCTGTTCCTTACAGCCTGCTCTATTACAAAATGACCGTCTAATGCTATTGCCTGCGTTTTTGTGATGAAAGAATAATCTCTGTTTATATGTTCCCATCTTGTTTGCACCAAGCCGATTTTATCGTCGTGAAAAAAGTAGGGAAGTGTTCTTTTAAGGAATTTCTTTCTCGGAATAAAGTCAGCGTCAAATATTGCAACAAACTCTCCCGTTGCCGTGTTTAAGCCTTCTTTTAATGCCCCTGCCTTGAAACCCTGCCTGTTTTTACGATGTATATGCCTTATATTGTATCCCTGCTCAATGTATTGTTTGATGTGTCCTCTTACAATTTCCGTTGTCTCATCCGTAGAATCATCAAGTATCTGGATTTCAAGTTTGTCTTTGGGATAATCTGATTTTAAGGTTGCGTCTATTAAACGGCATATTACGTATTTTTCGTTGTATAAAGGCAGTTGTATTGTTACTTCTGGATAATAAGGGAAAGAAAAATTTAATATATCTATGTCATCGTTTCTTTTTTTGAAAGTCTTGAAATAATAATACGTCATTACAAAACCGTGTGAACCGAAAATGAATAATATTGAAAGCGAAAAAATATATACTGCTAAAATTATATTCTCGATTGTCATTTTCTTTTACCAGTTAGATGTTAAATCGTTTACTATGTCTTCACAAATTTTGTTAACGGCAGTATTAATACCTGCTTCCCTTTCCGAAAATGTGGCAGAAGAAGAATTGTATTCACCGTAGTTTGAATACGTTCTTCTCCAGACTGTTTTTTGTTTTTTTAGATTGTCGAATTCCACGTCCACTAATATCGTAATTTTTCTCTGAGTAACATTTTCATTTCCCGACACTACCAGTGCTTCATCCCTTATCTCTCTGATTGTGCATTTTACTATACCGTCTGCAAAACTTTTATCGGCTATCCTGAAAGTATTGTCGTTAATAATATTATTTTTGAGAGTCTCGGTAAAATTTTCTTTTATATTTGCCTGAGAAAAACCGCTGTTATCTTCAAATAAAGGTATTGCTAACGTTCTTATGCCTTCGGGAGGATTATTTCCGCGGAATCCGTAAACACCGCAGCCTGAAAAAAATAAATTAACTGCTATTATTGCCGATAATAATAAAAATATGTTTTTTTCTCTTTGTTTACTCATTTCTAAGTTTCATCTTTTTTTAAATTATATAACTTTATTTTTCTGTATATGTTTCTGGGACTCTGGTTGAGTGATAATGACGTTTTGTTTATATTCCAGTTGTTTTTCCGCAAAAGATATTTTAAAATTTCCCTGTCTATTTCCTCTGCAGACATTTTCATCATTGTTTCCTTTGTAATTATAAAATCTTCATTTTCCGCAGGGTAATTATTATCATAGATGTTTGTATTGTATAACAGTTTCTTAATATCCAATAAGTCGTTTTTTATCTCATAAAGTCCTCTCATCAGTAAATCAATTTTTAATTGTTCACTTGGTTGATTCTGCAGTACCTGAAGTTGTGTGTTCAGGGTTGTCTCGGGTTTTAACTGCCTTTTTACTTCTTCCGTTGTTATTACTTTGTCCGGATTCAGTACTATTAAACTTTCGCTGAAATTCTTCAGTTCCCTTGCATTTCCCTTCCATACATAATTTCGGATATATTCGATTGCCTCGGGTTCAATACCATGAAATTTTATATTGTTTTCTTCGCAGAAAACATTTACGAAATGTTCGAATAGTATTATAATGTCTTCTTTTCGTTCTCTGAGAGGAGGAATGTTTAAATTAATAGATTTTAAACGGAAATATAAGTCTTCTCTGAAGTTTTTGTTTTGCACTTCTTTTGACAAATCTCTGTTTGTTGCGGCTATTATTCTTACATCAACTTTAATATACTTCTCTCCTCCTACTTTCATAAATTCTCCTGTTTCAATTACTCTCAGTATTTTTACCTGTGTAGTTGGAGGCATTTCGCCGATTTCATCAAGGAATATGGTGCCCTTGTCTGCCAGTTCGAAATATCCCTGTCTTGTTTCAATTGCACCCGTGAATGCTCCTTTTTTGTGTCCGAATAATTCACTTTCGATTATCCCTTCCGGAATTGCTCCGCAATTTACTTTTATTAAAGGTCTGTTTTTTCTCTTGCTGTAATAGTGTAATGCGTTTGCAACAAGCTCCTTGCCGGTTCCGCTTTCACCCGTTATTAATACGCTGACATTCGCAGGGGCAACCTGTTTAATTGTGTCATTCAGTTCTCTTATCTGATATGAATTTCCAAGTAGTATATATTCCATCTCTTTGTTAATATAAACATACAAATATAACTTATTTGCTTTCTTTTATAAAGTTAAAAGGATAGTCGGGTGTCAGCATGTAAATTAATTTTATCACAAGTTGTCTTTTTAGTTTTAAAAAATGAATATTTTAGTAAATTGAAATTTTTAAATAATATGTTTAGGTTATAATTCAATGGCGAAAAAAGTTATAAAAACAAAAGCTGCAAAAATTAATCAGGAAAAGGATATTAGTCTGTTAACAGATAAAATTTTTATTTTTATTATCCCTTTGCTGATTATTGTGTATTATTTATTGAGTAAATATTCCATCGGTTTTTATCAGGATGATGAAATTGCTCAATACCTTAATATGATAGATTTTTGGGGAAATCCGTTCGCAATACTGGGAAATAATCCCAAACCCGGATACAAAATATTTATGGTTTTGCCCGCTTTGATTAGTTACGATGCTGTTTTAATCGTTAATTCGACATTCTCTGCCCTTGCGGTTTATTTTACCTACAGATTGCTGAAACTGCATAATCTGAAATATGCTTTTGCCGGTGCATTTTTACTCGCTGTTCAGCCTACATTTTTTGATTTATCTTTCCGTTCATATTCGGAAATATTTACTGCTCTGCTTGTTGTATTTTTCCTGATTCTCTATAAGAAAGAAAAATATTTTCTCAGCGGATTAATCTGCGGTTATATATATACTGTCAGACAGGAGATAGCTATTTTTTGTGTTTTTCTTGCTGTTATATTTATTTACAAGAAACAATTTATATCCGTAATTTCTGTTGCGGTTTTTCCCGTTATTTATAATTTATTGGGATTTTTAAAAACAGGCGATATACTGTTCATTATATCAGAAATGAAATCTGTGGCAGGACTTAATTATCAGTCACAGGGATTATTGCATTATTTTAAAGTCTATATTTTCATTATAGGTCCTGTTTCTTTTTCGTTGTTTTTAATAGGATTCTTTGGGTTCTTTGCAGATTTAAAAAACTCGAAAGATTATATTAAAAAATATATAATTTTTTATATACTCTTTGTTACGATATTTGCCGTGCAGCTGTTAACTATGATAAATGACGGACCTAATCCCGGTAACTGGAGATACCTTCTTCATATTTCACCCGTTGCAATATTTTTTGCAACTCTTTCTTTAAATCAGTTGAAAGATGAAAAATTCAGAAAATATTCGTATGTGATGCTGGGATTTCTCATTTTCATTACATTAATATTTCTTTCGAAAGAAACAGATGGCTTTAGATTGCTCGACGAACCAAACTATTTAAAAGCAG
>VGWA01000032.1 GCA_016873795.1 Ignavibacteria bacterium | reverse complement strand
CGGTATTGCCTCGTCTGCTTCCGCTTCCCAGAGTGTTCCGTGAAACTCCACCTTGCCTCCGATTACATTAGGAACTATTTCAGATCTCACCGTTGCCATCTCACCTCTTACATCGCCGAGTGACCTTGCCACATCTTTACCAACATTAGTTTTGCCGACGAATACACTTTTCCATTTCCTTCTGAAAATCACAAGCGAAACAACAGAGGCAACGATAAATAATAACAACTGCAATACAAGGTCTTCGGGAAACAGAAAATAAGACACAACAGCAGTTATAACCGCACCGATTCCAAAAAATATTATTACGAGTCCGGGTACAATCAATTCAAGAAGCATTAATGCAATACCAATAATAAACCATACGGTTGGGAGTGTTTCCATATAAATTAATAATTAAAAATTAATAATTCAAAATATAATTTTTAGCTCATAGATATGATAGCTCATAGCTGATAGCTCATAGCTGATGGCTCATAGTATATTATGTTTACTGTTTAGGTTTTTGCACAAAAACGTCCGGTCCGGAGCTCGCTGTAGTTGTTTGTTTAAAAACTTTACTGACGGCAGCAACCATTCCTGCTACATCACTCAAGTTAGTCGGTATAATCATAGTATTATTTTTCATGGCGAGTTTCCCGAATTCATTAAGATACTGTTCGGCGATTCTCAGGTTTACCGCATTCATTCCGCCGGGCTCGTTTATTGCAGTCGCAATTTCCCTGATTCCTTTAGCGGTTGCAAATGCTACCCTCTCGATTTCCTGTCCTCTTCCTTCGGCTTCGTTTATTCTTTTCATCTTCTCTCCTTCGGACAATGCAATCGCCTGCTGTTTTTCACCTTCCGCCCTGTTTATTTTCGACTGCCTATCTCCTTCAGATTCGGCAATAATTGCTCTCTTTTCACGCTCGGCTCTCATTTGTTTTTCCATAGCATCTTTTATGCTTGGCGGAGGAATAATGTTTTTAATCTCGTGCCTCGTGATTTTTATTCCCCACGGAATAGATGCTTTATCAACTGCCGAAACTATCTCCGAGTTGATTTTTTCACGCTCTTCAAATGTCTTATCGAGTTCAATTTTTCCGACCTCGCTTCTCATAGTTGTCTGCGCTAACTGCGTCATTGCAAATATATAGTTTGTTATACCGTACGAAGCCTTGACAGGGTCAATGATTTGCATATATATAATTCCATCAACTTCGACCTGGATATTATCTTTTGTTATGCATATCTGCGGCGGTACGTCAACCACCATTTCTTTTAATGTATGTTTATATGCCACTTTATCTATAAAAGGAACAAGTATATGAAATCCCGCATCCAGCGTCTTGCTGTATTTTCCAAGTCTTTCAATAATGAAGACCGTCCTTTGAGGAACTACCCTTGCCGTTTTCAGTAATATTATCAGGAGGAAAAAGGCAAGTATGATTAAGATTACTATTGCTGATGTTGCCATAATTTTTTTGTTTAATTTATAAAAATATGTTTATTCAATAAAACTAAAAAATTCTACAAAAATGTTGCCCCGAGGGGGCTGATTGTATATTTGTTTATGTCAATTTCTACAAAAATGTCGCCCCGATAGGGCTGAATGTATATTTGTTTATGTCAATTTCTACAAAAATATCGTCCTTAAAGGGCTTAAGATATTGACTCGACATTTCGGGACTTCATCTTTATTCAATCACGTTAAATCCCGTATATTTTCTCAGTACCGGCGGAATTATTATGCTTCCGCTTTCGGTCTGATTTGATTCCAGCAGAGCAACCATTAACCGCGGCGTCGCCAGTCCGGAACCGTTTAAGATATGAACGTAATTCGTGACGCGTGACGAGTGATGTGTTACGGGTTTCTTGTATTTTATTCGTCCGCGCCTCGCCTGGAAATCCGTGCAGTTGCTTATCGAAGATACTTCAAGCCATTTCTCTTCTGCAGGCGCCCAGCATTCTATATCGTAACACTTGCTCGCCGCAAACCCAAGGTCGCCTGTACAAAGTTCTATTACTCTGTAATGAATTTCAAGTCCATCGAGAATACTACAAGCGTCATCAAGCATCTCCTCCATTATCTTATAAGATTCTTCAGACCTGCAAAACGTAATCAGCTCAACTTTATTAAACTGATGAATTCTTAACAGACCTCTTGTATCTTTTCCGTAACTCCCTGCTTCCCTCCTGAAACAGTTTGTGTAGCCGCAGTATTTAACAGGAAGTTCTTCCTCATTAAAAGTTTCATCTCTGTGTATATTGATTATAGACACTTCCGCCGTCGGAATTGCAAACAAATCATCCGGGTCTATTCTGTACATGTCATCTTCGAATTTCGGCACTTTTTCCGCCGCTTCCATCGATGCCCTGTTTACTATAACGGGAGTCAGCACTTCTTTATAACCTTTGCGTATATGTTCATCGAGCATGTAATTTATTAATGCTCTCTCAAGCATTGCTCCTTTTCCTTTATATAAAGGAAAACCGCTTCCGGAAATTTTTGCACCTCTTTCAAAATCTATTATATTATGTCTCTTCGATAATTCAATATGGTCTGACGGTTTAAAATTAAATTCACTTTTTTTGCCAACCGATTTTATTATAATATTATCCTCTGGTGTTTTTCCGACAGGAACATTATCTGCCGGTAAATTAGGAATGTAAAAAAGTATTATACCTATCTCCTTTTCGATATTTCTTAGGTTTTCGTCAATGTTTTTAATCTCATCCGATACTTTTTTCATTTCGGCAATTTTATCGTCAGTATTTTCTTTGTTCTTCTTTAAGATTGCTATTTCCTCGCTTACTTTATTTCTCAGTTGTTTCAAAGTTTCGCCTTTTTTTATCAGCTCCAGGCGATCTTTGTCAGCTTTCATTATTCTGTCAATATTTGCCGCGGACTCATACTCGTTTCGCAGAATTAACTTTTCTTTTACAAAGCCGGGATTATCGCGTATTTGTTTTATGTCAAGCATTTTTTAGTTTTTATTTTTTTATGTCGGTTTCTTGAACTGTTTGTTTTTGTTATATTTTTCCGAGCATCTTTGATAAATATTGCAGTCCTTCGGTTGTATCCATCGGAGTGAATCCGAGTTCGGTTTGTGCTTTTAAAATAATCAAACCGGAATTTAAGGGTCTCACTGCCGGTTGATTTAAGTCTGCAGTTTTGATTTTCTTTATCAGTTCTTTGTCAAATCTGAATACATCGCATAATTTAACTGCAAAATCATATCTTGATATTATATCGCTTCCTGCTATGTTATATAATCCTGTGCAGTTTTTCTCGATAATTTTCAGAGTGCCGTATGCCAGGTCTTCCGCTACCGTATAGTTGCCTGTCTGGTCGTCTACTATATTAACCTGTTCGTTTTTGCTTAATTTTGATATCAGCCACAGGGCAAAGTTTGGTTTAACATTTATTCCTGTACCGTATAAGACCATTGTTCTTATGATTGTATAATCAAGTCCGCCTGTTTTAAGTGCGTTTTCAGATGCCAGTTTACTTCTTCCGTAATAAGAAACAGGATTTGTTTTATCTTCTTCTCTGTATGGTCCGTTCTTACCGTCAAAAACATAATCGGTTGAGTAATGTATTATCCGGGCGTTAGCTGTTCTTCCGGCTGTTATAAGATTATTTACCGCTTCGACGTTCAGTTTCCAGCATTGCTCTTTATGGGTTTCGCATCCGTCAACATCTGTATAAGCCGCACAGTTTATAATCACGTCGGGACTAATTTCTCTGACAATCTTCTTTACATCATCTCTTTTTGTGGTATCAAGCTTTCTGTAATTTAAGCTGTTACTAATATCGGACTTCTCCTCAACCGAGGTCGGGTATAATTCGAATTCGCTTTCCCTCTTAAATACAGCTTGTATAGATTGTCCGAGTAAGCCGTTAGAACCTGTTATCAATATTTTCTTCATTCCGGAATATTATTTTCATTTATTCGTTATTTTTCAATTTATCAAGCTCGTCTATTCCCCGCAAAGAAATTTTTACCGAAGCAATTCTGGAGGCGTAATTCATTGCTTTCCTGACGTCGTTATTTCGGGAATAATCCAATAAAAAAGCAGATGCAAATATATCACCGCACCCTGTGCTGTCTTCAAAATGCGGGCTTTCCGCTGCCGGTACGTCTACCTTTGCAAGGTCAAAAAATTTCGAACTTGTGTCATTTATTGTTCTGCCTCCTTGTTTTTCCACTTTAATATAACCCGAAGACCCTTCTTTTCCTCTTGTTATTATTACTGCTTCGGTTTTTCTTTTTGAACCGGATGTAAGTAAAATTTCTTCCGCTATCTCCCGTTCTTTTTTATGTGTTTCGGAGATAATATTTACTTCGAATTCATTCATCTGCAGGGTGTCGGCATTTGTGCACCAGTCAAGCCAGTTTTCCAGATGTATATGTTCCCGCGAACCGTCCGGGTTGGTTTTCATAACTAAATTGTGAATATCTATATGAATTTTCCCGTCGAAATAATTCCGGATTTTTTTCATGGTATCCAGATTTATGTCAACACCCGAAATCATATTGACTAAAACAGCATCGGCATATTTCAAAAAGGGCTCTATGAATTTATAATCCAGTGTATAAGTAGGCAGCGTCGAATATTCAAGTCTTGCTCTTTTGCCCGAGCCGTAATCCTGATAATATAAATTAACTTTTCTTGTAGGATGAGCAACTTTATAAATTCCGGATTGATTAATATTTTTGTATTTTTTCAGAATTCCGGTTATGTTTGTATATTCATCTTCTCCAAGATTCATTACAGGATAAATAATATCTTCGGTTTTGGCTAAGACCGCAAGAGAAATAACAGAATACAATATTCCGCCGTAACTGCTAATTGTTTTTCCTTCAGCACTGTGTATGACATCAACACAGGGTTCTCCGATAACTATATAGTTCATAAGTCTGTTTTTCTCTTAAGTCCCGATTTTCTGTTTTATTTTACTCAAATGCTCTTTTTAACTGCTCTCTTGATTCTTTTTTCCCTTTTAATCCGCCAAAATTTACCGAGAATGTAACCTGATGTGTAAATCCCAGATCCTGCGTGTGGTTTAACGCATAATCAATCTGGAACAAACTGTAATAAAATCCGATTCCTCCCGAAAAAGCAGTCGGCTCGCTTCCTACTCCCGCTCTTAAATCAACATAATCGATAATTGAATACTCAAAGCCTGCTCTTAATGATAAGTTATATCTTACATCTTTTTCTAATTCCAGAATGAAATTTATATCGCTTCTCGGCTGAATTGTAAATCCTGTTCTGTAGACCTGTGCAAGCTTTTCTTTCGATTGTCCGATTTTAGCATTTGTTATATTCCTGGCAAAAAAACCCCACTTCAGAAAATTCGTTATATATGCCATAGCGCCCGCATCGATACCGAAAGTAAAATCCGAACCGTAATTCTTAATTTTTAAATTATAATAATTCAGATTCAGTCCGTAAAAAATCTTTTTTTTGAAACTGTTTCCGTACGAGACCGTTACTCCTGTTTCTCTATAAAGGTCATATCCGTAAGTCTTAATGCCTAACCCGAATGTTCCGAAACTGAATGGTTCGGAATATGTAAGAGTTGCAGTCGAAAGTTCTGTCAGCCCGTAAGGAGCGGGGCTGTAATAGAAAGAAAATTCCCTGTATTTCATCTGCCCTAATCCGGAGGGGTTATAATACACGGCAAGAGAATTATCCGAAAGTGATGTAAATGCTCCGTTTAATCCCGTAGCTCTTGCCCCAACGTCAGTATTTTCGAACTGTGAAAAAGATTTTTTGTTTAATATTATTAACAAAGCCGGTATTAATAAGCAAGATATTGTTTTTTTAACAAGTTTATTAAACGAGCAGGACATTAACTTATATCTTATTTAAATCAACAGGTTAAACCGACAAAACGGAAAACCGGTCAATTAAAATTGAATTGATTATTAAAAATAAGAATTCAAAATTTAATTAGAAATACAACAAGCAATGAACCATTCGAAATATATTATACTTTACGGCAATTCTGCGTTACGGATACTCTTTTTCCTTTTCTTATTTATCGTTCCCCTGACTGCATATTCACAAAACTTCGACGTTACCGTCACAGTAATCACAGACGCTTTGCCGATAGATGCAAAAGACAGATTAAAGGATTTCAAGCTTCAGGTAGAAGACTATTTCAACAAAAATAAATTCTATGACGATTATTATTTCAATGAAAACAGGTTTCCCGGCGGAGAAAATTACAAAATTAAGGGAAATTTGCAGTTTAATTTTACCGGAACTAACGGATTGGATGTCTATGACGCTCAGGTTCTGGTAGTAAGTCAGAGAATAATCGACAGATTCGATAAACAAGTAAACCCGAAATACACTATACTCTTTAAATATCTCGATGAGAAATGCAGTTTTTATTACAACAGAACAATGCCGTTTATAAAAAATGAAATGCGGTTCGACCCTTTTCTGAGTCTCCTCGATTATTATGCTTTTATGATGCTGGGCTACGATCAGGAATCTTTTTATCCGAAAGACCATCCCAAAAACAGAAATTTTTATTTCCAGAAAGCAATTGACATCTGCAATAAACCAATGACAGACAGGAAGGGCTGGTCGGATCCGACAACCGGTTCAAAACCGTCCCGACTGCAGCTTGTTCAGGAACTGTTAAATACGCGTTTCGATAATTTCAGATTCGGTTTCTTTGAATATCATTGGATGGGACTCGATTCTATGGGATTCACCAGAAATGCATACCAGTATATACTTAATGCTCTGGAAAAAATCAGCAACATTAAAAAATCAGAAGTAAGAACTTATAATATCGATATATTTTTCGATACTAAAGCACAGGAAATTGCCGAACTCTTTCTCGATTACGGAGATAAAAGCGTTTATTATAAATTGATTCAATATGATATGGCACACCAGAGGATTTACGAAGAAGCAATGAAAAGAGCAAGATAGTAATTATCGGCTGAGAATGAAAACCTCCCTTAAAATCATCAATAAATACGGTGATAACTTAACTGCCGATTTCAGATATCCTGAAAACACTTCACAATTAACAACAGAAAAAATTCCGCTCTTTATTTTCTGTCACGGTTTTAAAGGCTTCAAGGATTGGGGCGGATTCCCGTATATGCTCGATACTATAAGCAGAACCGGTATCTTTACCGTGTCTTTTAACTTTTCTTACAACGGTGTCGGAGAAGATATAAATTCGTTAACTGATTTTACAAGGCTTGAACTTTTTGCCAACAATACTTTTTCGCGTGAACTCGATGACCTGGGAAGTATTATCGATTTTTTGGATGCAAATCAGAATAAATACTTATATGACTTCAAAAATATAATTCTCTGCGGTCACTCAAGAGGAGGCGGAATTGCCGCTCTGAAAGCAGCGGAAGATAAAAGGATAAAAAAATTAGTTACACTCGCCTCAGTCAAAGAGTTTAACAGATATTCCGATGAACATATTAAGAAATGGAAACAAAAAGGATATTTTGAGGTACTCAATACAAGAACAAATCAATTAATGAGAATGAATTACTGCCTGATAGAAGACCTTGAAAAAAATTCCGAAAGGCTCGATATTCTAAAAGCAGTATCCGGAATTAATATACCTCTTTTAATAATACACGGAGAACAGGACTTATCCGTGGGGGTTGAAGAAGCACATAGCTTATTTGACCATTCCAATAAAATTCATACTTCTCTCGACGTAATACCCGGAACAGGTCATACCTTCGGAATCGAACATCCCTTCAGAGGTTCTAACCCGATTTTTGACGATATTATTAATAAAATAATTTTTTTCATAAAAGAGGTCAATACTCGGAATTCCGATTTTCTGACTCTGAACTGGTAAATAAGGGCAAATAATATATAATATATAACATATAACAAATGTATAATATATCTGAAGTATGGTTTTCGGAGCAGATGTGCTATTTCAAAAAACAAATAACGTGGGGATAAATGGAACTATAGGGGTTTTCGACAGTATAAAACTTAAGAAACTAAACTTAAAAAAATATGAAAAAGAAATTAGTTATCATCTCCGGCATGCTTTTTCTGGTAATGTTCGTTTTTTCTGCATGTAAAGAAAAAGGCGAAGTCGAAAAAAACCAAAAAGAAAACCTGCCTCCTGCAACCGAAAACCAATTAACCGAAGAGTCTGACCTGAAAGCACCTACAGAAATGAGGAAAATGACTGTTCAGACAACCGGTGGGCAAGTCAACCCAGAGGAAAAAATCGATGCCACGAAAGTCCCAAGAATGGTTATCAAAAACGGAGAAATAAAAATTGAAATAGATAACTACGATGAATCCGAAAAAAAGGTCGTGGAAATTGCAGGTAAATTCAACGGATACCTTGCAAGTTCCAATTCACTACTAAGTGCATCGGGAAAAAAACAGGGAACCATAGTCCTGAAAATTCCGTCTGATAAATTCGATGCTGCATTAATGGAACTTAAGCAAGCAGGAAAAGTAATGTCGGATAAGGTGACCTCGAGAGATATTACGGAAGAATACATAGACCTTGAAGCACGTCTGAAAAATCAGAAGGAATTTGAACAAAGATTGCTAAAATTACTTACGGAAAAAGCAACAAGATTATCCGATATCATTGAAGTTGAGCAAAAACTTGCTTCGGTCAGACAAACAATAGAAACTATCGAAGGCAAGATGAAATATCTCAAAGGACAGGCTGACTTTTCCACAATTACCATAAACCTTTTTGAGCCATCGATGATTGAAACCTCTTCGGGCGGAGGATTCTTCTATGAGATAGGACAGAGTATCAAGAAGGGATTAAAAGGATTTACGGTAATAACGGGAGGAATCATTACCGTTATTATTTCTCTGCTTCCCGTAGTAATTTTTATTTTGCTTATTGTCTGGATAGTAATCAGAATTATCAGGAAGAAAACAGCAAAAAAACAAAATAAATAAATAGGAAAAGGATTCTAAGTTTTTATATTTTCTCCACTACCACTGCGGTGCCGTACGCCAGAACTTCCGTAACGCCGGACATTACTTCCGTAGCATCGTATCTTATCCCAATTAAGGCATTCGCTCCTACTTCATCTGCATGTTTAACCATCAGCTCAAACGCATCTGAACGCGTTTTTTCGCATAACTCGGTATATAAGGTTATATTTCCTCCTACCACAGTCTGAAATGCCGCACCAATGTTGGCAAATAAATTTCTTGACCTTACAATAATTCCTCTTACTATTCCGAGGTTTTTTACTATACGGTAACCTTCTATGTCAAATGCCGTAGTAATTAAATTGTGATCCATAGTTTTTTTTTAGGCAAAATTAACTATTTATACGAAAAGTAAAAACTCATAACAAATAAACTGTAAGTCAGGACTGAAAGTCAGGCTCGTAATTTATAATAATTTTTAGTAATTTTATTTAAAATTTAAAAAATATTTCGCCTGAGCCTGAAAATTAAAATATATTCGTTCGGATATCATAAATCCGGAATCCCTCTCGACACGAGCGGAAATAACGGCGGTTATGTTTTTGATTGCCGGTTGATAAATAATCCGGGAAAATATTCCGAATTTTCAAACCTGTCGGGAAAAGATAAACCTGTAATAGAATATCTGGAAAAAATGCCCGAAACAAAAAAATTTATTACAAATATTCTCGGAATTGTTGACAATGCCGTCAACAGATATAATGAGATGAACTATTCGGATTTAATGATTTCTTTCGGCTGCACGGGAGGACAACATCGGTCTGTTTACTTTGCGGAACAATTGAAAAAATATCTTAATACAGCTTATCCGCAGGTTGAAACTGAAATTATTCATACCGAACTGTAAGAGTTAAGCGGGAAAAGAAAAAACAGACTGGGGTACCTATGAGCCATGAGCTATGAGCCATGAGCTATTCCAGCAATGATAAATTAAAAATTATAAATTAAAAATTAAGGCTGCACTTTTTACCCGACGCTTAATGAATATCGAAAAGAAAACATTTTTACTGCATTTACTGTCACAGGTCTTCTGGGGAATCTCGCTCGGTATTTTCCTTCTTCATGATATAATTCTCAAAAAGACTCTGCAGGGAACGGACTTCGACGTGCTGATTCTTGTTTACCTGCTGAATACTTCGTTTCTTTTCTCAATTTATGGTACGGAAATTATCAACCACTCCTCAAATCCTGCCCGGATGATTATAATCCTCGGGCTGGCAGGCAGAATATTTCTGTTTCTTATTCCGGTAATAAATTCGCTTTATTATTTTATTTTTGTAATTATAATTTCTTCATACCTCGACTATATGCTTTTCCCTTCCTGGAATGTGGTTTTTAAACATAATTATTCCGATTCAAAGAGAAGCAAATATTATGCCTATGCTTCTACTATCACTACCGGCTTCACTCTTGCGGCAACCACTTTAACCGGTCTGTGGCTGGATGTTAATGAAAACGTTTATAAAGTTCTTTTTCCGCTTGCCGGTGTTTTCGGAATTATAACTTATCTGATTCTTGCAAAGATGTGGAAATTAAGTCCGCTTAATATCACATCCGGAATCACAACTTTAAAAAGTTTTTCGCTCAGGCTCCTTAAAGATATTATACTCCTGCCGTTCAGAAAAACTTTTGCGATTTTTAAAGAGAATAAATCATTTCTTAAGTTCGAAATAAATTTCTTTATCTACGGAATGGCATTTATGATTATGCTTCCCGTCATTCCTGTTTTTATTGTTGATGAACTTTATCTCGGGTATCCGCCGATATCTTTCGGTAAGGGATTGGTTTATCATTCTGCCCTTATTTTATTCACGCCTTTAATGGGGAAATTTCACGGTACCGGAAAACCGGCAAGGTTCTGCAGTCTGGTATTTTTTATACTCGCACTTTTTCCTCTGTTGCTGCTTCTTTCAAAATATTTTAATACCGCTTCGGGTTTCCCGGGAATTAATTCTTCCGAATTAATATTTTATCTGGCATATTTTATTTTTGGTCTCGGTATGAGCGGCATTACAATTGTTTGGAACATAGGTTCAATTTATTATGCGCCTCCTGAAATGGTCTCTAACTACCAGGCGGTTCATATTACTATGACAGGTGTAAGAGGATTGTTTGCCCCTGTCATCGGATATATCGCTATGCAGATATTCAGTAAAGAAATTGCCTTTATATTATCTTCATTCCTTTTTCTCACAGCTTCTGTCCTTATGTTAAGAGATGCCGGAAATCCGTATCGCAGTTATCAATAACATTGAACTAAATTGTTGTTATTGTTGTTATTATTTTTTTCGTGTAAAATATTAAATAAGGAGAAAATAAAAATGAAAATTACAAAATTATTAAATTTCTTTCTTTTATTCGCTGTTCTTACGGTATTTGTTTTAAGCGGATGCGGAAAATCTGAAAAAGAAGCAAAAATTACATCGGGCGAAAAACCATCGGATGTTAAAGGCAATAAGACTCTGGTTGTTGATGTAAATGAAAGTATTGTCAAATGGGTCGGCAGGAAAGTTACCGGTCAGCATGACGGCACGGTGAAGTTATTAAATGGTGAAATCTTAATGGACAGCGACAAGCCTGTTGGCGGAAAATTCGATATTGATATGAACTCTATTGTTGTTCTGGATATTACTGACCCTGAAACAAACGGCAAGCTGCTTGCACACCTTAAGTCTGACGATTTCTTCTCGGTCGAAAAAAACCCGGTTTCAAAATTTGAAATTACTTCAATAGAGAACCTGAGTGACGCTACTGTACCGGAAATGAATTACAATATTAAAGGCAATCTTACAATAAAAGGAATTACAAAAGGAATAATTTTTCCGGCACATATAAAATATGAAAACGGAAAACTGACTGCGCTTGCTGATTTCGATATCGATAGAACGGAATGGGATATAAAATACGGATCGGGAAAATTTTTCCAGAATCTCGGCGATAAAATGATAAATGATAATTTCACACTGAAGCTGAATATCACGGCTAAGTAATTATACCGGACTGATTCAATGTTAAATTATAAATGTTAAATGTTAAATTATTTATTTGCAAAAACTGAAGGTTATGACTGATAGCTAGGGAGGGAATCTGCTTAAATGTCATACCTGACTTTCGGTTATAACAGCAGTTATTCGGCACAGAATGTGCTATAATATTATTCTTACACAAATTGAAAGTACAAATGCCAGCACTAATGTAAAGAACGTTATTAAAACAGCTTTCAGGGTACTTAATTCCTTTGCTACTGCAGCAAAAGTAGCAAGGCACGGAAGGTAGAAAGTAATAAATACTGTATAAGTTATCATTTGTGTCTGAGTCATTACAAGAGAGATATCCTGCGTTCCCAGAGCTGCGAACAGCAATATTAAAGAGAGCTCTTTACGCATAATACCGAACAGTAATGTAATACCGGCTGCAACAGGCAGACCGAGTAATCCGTTCGTAAAAGGTGAAAGAAAACCGTTAATCGAATCGGACAGTTCAAATTGCTTAATCAGCTCGAGTACTATTGAACCTGCTATTAAAAGGGGCAGGGCAACTATTACAAATTCTCTCAATCTTAACCAGGTTTTTTTCATTACAGCACCGAACTGCGGTAAATGATATTTCGGAATTTCGAAAATAAGTCCGGGTCCGCTTTCAGGCATTGCTTTAGACATCATTTTCCCGAGTAATCCGATTATTACAATATTTAAAACATATAATACAATTGCCGCCTGAACCGATATAAAGAAGCCGACAATCCCGAATATTACCGTCATTCTTGCCGAACAGGGTATGAGTGTGGTCAGTGTAGCTGTTATAAATTTATCGCGCGGAGATTTTAGAATTCTCGTCGCCAAAATTGCCGGTACAGTACAACCGTATCCAAACACAAGAGGAACAACAGACATTCCGTGAAGACCGATTTTGTGAAAAAGGTTATCTGTAAGAAACGCGATTCTCGATAAATATCCTGTGTCTTCAAGAACCGATAACAAAACAAAAAAAGGAAACAGATAAGGAATTACAATTGCCACACCTCCTCCGAACCCCTCTACAAAACCGTTAACCACCGAAAACCAAACACTGTTTTCCCCAATTTTCAAAGAGAGATATTCCGTAATCTTTTCTATATTATCAAGAAACAAAGGTTCTGTCAGGGCGCCTATCTTAAACACAATCCAGAAAGAAAAGACAAGAATTATAACCATCATTATATATCCTAATATAGGATGAAGTAACAGAGTGTCTATTTTAGTGCGGAAATCTTTTTTAAGCGGTTTTCCGACCTTTGCCACGGTTTCGAATATTTCAAAAGATTTATTATGACGGAAACCCGATATTGCCGCACCGGCGGAATCGTCGCAGAACTTTGATGAATTGTTAACTATGTCTTCAAGTACCTGATTTTCTTCTGCGGTGAGGACGTCCCCGATAAAGTTTTTTATGATGGGATTATTCTCTATCAGATTTATTGCTATTCCTCTTTTACTTATAGAAAATTCTTTGTTTTTTATTGAAGGTATATCCTCTATCATCTTTATTGTACTTTCAAGCAGCTGATTATAGCGTATTGTCCGGGGAATTTTATCTTTATCAGACAGTTCAACGGCTTTTTCGAACAGCTCAAATATCCCTTCACCTTTTTTACCTATCGTTTTTACTACGGGTACTCCGAGTATAGATGATAGTTTTGCTTCATCAATTTTTATTCCTTTTTTTTCGGCTTCGTCAGTCATATTAAGTGCGACCACGATTTTTTTGCCGAATTCCATTAACTGTAATGTAAATTCAAGACTTCTGGAAAGCACCGACGAATCAATAATATTTATTATTATCGAATCACGGGAAGAATTTAAAATATAGTCTATTGCACATTTTTCCGATTCGTCAGCGGTTTGAAACGCATAGTTTCCCGGCAAATCGGTCAATAAAAATTTTCTGTCCGATATTTCTATTTCGCTCTGTAAATACTCTACTGTTACACCGGGGAAGTTAGACACTATCGATTTATAACCCGCAACCGAATTAAAAATTGTACTCTTTCCGCAATTTGGCTGTCCGGCAAGTATAAATTCCATTATGCTGACTCTGCAAATATTTTTTTGGCTATTGTATATCCTATTGCTACTTCTGTATTTCTGTAATAAATAATTACCGGTCCTTTAAAATTTGATTTTCTTACTATTTTAACCGTAATACCCTTGGAAATCCCGAGATTTCGCAAATTTAAAGTATCCGTTTTATTTATCCTTAAGTCTTTAATTTTTACTTTAACTCCTTCACTAAATTCCGTCAATCTCTTCATCTTTTTTCTATATTACATTTTTGCAATAAAAGTCGTTTTAGTTTGTTTACTAAAACGATTGTAATATATATATAACATATATGTTATTCAACTCAAAAAATGTTTTACATGTATGACAAGATATATACTTTTTTTTTAGGGTTTTTATTGTTATGTTAATAGTAATATAACATATATGTCCGAAATCTGGAAAAAATTTGAAGAGACAAAGTTGTCTCACAGCAATGTACATCATCTCCTTGCTGTTTACCGGTTATTAAAAGAAAAAGGATATGCAAGGGCGGCGGATGTTTCAAGACATTTAAAAATAAGCAGAAGCAGCGCCTTTTTAACTCTGAAAAAACTGAAGGAAAAGGGGTATCTGACCGAAGACGAAAATAAATTTTTAAAACTTACATCTTCATCGCTCAGATTAATAAGTAATACATTAAACAGTAAACAAATTGTAGAAAGATTTTTTAAGGAAGTCCTGTTTCTGAGTTCGAAAAAAGCTGAGGAAGAAGCCTGCAAAATAGAACATCTGATAAGTTCGGAAACTGCAGATGCAATAGACAGGTTTATGATGTTTTTAAAATCGGACAAAACTAAAAAATCAGTGAAGAGTAAAAAGTGAAAAGTGAAGGGTGAAGAGACAGGTCTAAAGAGGTGAAAAGTGAAGGGTGAAAAAGAATTTCATCCTGAAAAAAGTTGACAAAATTAATGTTAGTATAAAAATTTATATTCAATCCGATTCTAATAGAAAATGTTCTTTTATTCTACCATATTTTTGGCAACTGTTAAATGAAAGCTGTTGCTCTTTAATCTGTATAGTATTCCAAAAAATATCGGTGTGTGTATTTTAGTATTCCAAAATATTCTTTAGTAAATAATTACCTTAACAACAATCCTGTATGCAAAAAATTTAAATACGAAAATCATAAATGAATTTTTCCTAAAAAATGAAGATATCAAACAAATTAAATCGGAATATCTCAAAAATCAGTCGAATGTTCTTAATTTTTCGGAATTGGTGTTTAAAAAAATTGAAAAAAAATTAAAGTCCACACCTATCTTTATGAGTTATGAAAATATGATTATGAATGGTCTGAAACTTCTGAATTGTATGAATAATTCAAAAGCTGAAATAATTAAAACTAATGCGGAAATCGAACAACTTAATCTGCCTGAATCTCATAAAAATGAAGTATTGCAAGATGTTGATAAATCAAACAAATAAAATGAAAAAGTATAACAAAAGTAATACAAAAGTAATACAGTTTTTCGAAATATTTAAAAAATACACCTGTTTTTGATGTTTTTGAAAATTATGAAAAATGTCAAGTTGTTGATTATCAATAACTTATCAAAATTAAAAAGTAATACAAAAGTAATACAAAAGTAATACGTTTTTCTAAATATTTAAAAATACCCCTGCTCACTGAGCCTTCTCGTCATTACTATGCGCTTTCCAGGTTTTATTTATAATCCGCTGTTGCGTAATATATCAAAAAACTTATCTATGCCAATTCCAATATCTGATGCCGTAATGTCTTTTTTAAGAATATGATAAAGCTTTCTTCGACTTGCTATAGTTGTATGGTTAAATAGTTGAAGGGTTAATTGTTAAGTGAATGAATTAAGAAAAGTCTGAATAACTTTAAAACAGCTATTTTATAATAGTTATCTTTTTTGTCTCTTCATATACCCTGCCTCTGTTTTCGAGTGTTAATCTGTAAAAATATACTCCGCTTGCCAAATTGTCTGAATCCAGTTTAACTTCATAAACACCCGCATTTATTTTGTCTTTATAGAGTATTGCTATTTTCCGTCCTTCGATGTTGTATAAATTCAACACGGCATTACCGGGTATTGTACTTTCAAACCTGATAATGGTTGATTGGTTAAAAGGATTTGGATAATTCATCGTGCGGATAAATTTTTCTGTTTTGTTATTTTCATAAAACACACCGGAGACATAGTTCCCGATTTTAAAAGGACTTTGTGTCTGGGACACAGAAAATTGTCCGGTCGAGGGCAAAAACACGGTATGTTTTAATAAACAGTTTTCCGATTGAATTCCAGCGGGAACAATCCATTGATATTTACCGTTATTTGGCAAGCTGTCGGCTATCAAACTCCATGGTCCTGCATTACCGTTTGTAGAAAGCTCTAATTTCACTTTTGATGTTATCGCCTGAGGTGCCGACGATATCCACTCAATAAATTTTACAGAATTATTACGCCATATTTCATTATTCTTCGGATACAAGGGGGTTATACTTAAAGCGGAATAAGGTGTTGTTTCTTTAAAAAATTTCAGTTTATTAATATAATTAAAAAGCCCCTGCTGTTCCGCTGCAAGTATTACTATATCGGCAAAACCGTTATTATCAACATCTCCCACGGAAAAATCAGAGTAATTGCCCGGTGATGCATGAGATACAAAAGTCAATATCTGTGACCAGTTTGTTCCTCCGTTGCCCGCCCAAATCGTAACAACTGCTCCGCCAAAGGCAATCAGGTCCTCATATCCGTCATTGTTCATATCATACAATTGAGTTGCTGAATAATTACCTGAAGTCGGCAAATCAGCCGAAAGATTATCCCAGTTTAAATTCGCATTATTCCATTTCCAGACATTCAAACTTCCTCCGGAACCCACGAATGCAAGTTCTTTTAAACCGTCATTATTTACATCACCAAGTGAAATTCCTTTAAATCCCATGTTTCCCGGTGCCGGCAGGTTGTTGTGTTTTAATATAAAATTTCCTGTACCGTCTCCGAAATACGGAGTTCCGTTCTGATGCGCAACTGCAAAATCTATATTTCCGTCATTATTCATATCGCCAAACACAAAATCCATTGAAGAATTACCGCCAATGAAACCAAATGTTTGAACCCACTGTCCGTTTCCAAGGTTTTTATAAACGTGTACTCCTGCACAACACCCGAATGAAACCGAGCCTATATCCGGTAAACCATCATTATCTATATCTGCAAAATCAGTAGAAAACATACCCCACGTTTCTCCGTTTGTCGCAAGACTGTCATCCCATGCAGTCCAGTTCATACCGCTTCCGTCGCCGAGAGCAACTTCAAGTATCTGATTACCTAAATCAGTCGAACTGTAATTATGGTGCATACCGTATCCGACATCATTCTTACCGTCATTATTCACATCACCTATTGCTATGCCCCCGTAACCGAAGTTGCCGTACTTGTAAGCACTCCAGTTAGAACCGGTCCCGTTTCCAAACCAAATCATAATTCCTTCTTCGGTCGATTGTATGTTGGGGTTTCCATGGTCGCCGATAGAAAGAAAATCGTTATAACCATCCTTGTTTATATCCGCAATTTCTACTTCTGTTCGCCCTGATTCAAACTGAATAGCATCTAATCCGGTTGAAGACTCAACGTATGAAATATTGCTGCTTGGTTCTATTAACGAATAAGAAAGAAATAACGTGAAAAATATTAATGCGGTAATTGTTCTTTTCATAACTAAAATCAAGTTTTTTATTTTTATTTTTGTTCTTTATTTAAAAACCTTAATCAGTGAACAGAGTCCATAGCTGATAGCTTAAAAGTTATTTTTTAAAACCGTTGAAACGGTTATGTTTCTTAACATTTATCTTTCCCACGGCTAAAGTCGTGGGCTGTAAGTAAATTCTTTCCAAACTGAGAGTCAAGCGAATAACGTTTAGAATAAATTCAAGTCTTTATTTTTATTTTCGCTCTTTATTTAAAAACCTTTATCAGTGAACAGAGTTCATAGCTGATAGCTTAAAAGTTGTTTTTTTAAACCGTTGAAACGGTTATGTTTCTTAACATTTATCTTTCCCACGACTAACTAAAGTCAAGAAGTCGTGGGCTGTAAGTAAATTCTTTCCAAACTGAAAGTCAAGCTAATAACGTCAAGAATAAAGTCAGGTTTTTATTTTTATTTTCGCTCTTTAAAAATCAAAATTTCATAGCTCATAGCTGAACTAACCGCCCGTAAGATGTTCAATTAAAATTTTAACGGCTATAATAATCAGCACTATTCCTCCTATCATTTCTGCTCTTGTTCCAAGTAAATATCCGAATTTCTTACCTAAAAAAATTCCGGATATTGAATATAAAAATGTTATAATTCCTATTACTGCAAGGGGGTATACAAGAAAATTGCTGTAAATAAATGCAAAGCTGACCCCTATTGCAAAAGCATCAATACTGGTTGCTATAGATAATCCTAAAATTATTCTTTTCTTTTCCGGATTATAATATTTCTTTTTTTCAGCAGGTTTAAAACTCTCATAAATCATCTTTACCCCAATACCGGCAAGAAGCACGAAAGCTAACCAGTGGTCGATATCCCTGACATATCTCTCGATGCTGATACCAAAAAGCCAGCCTATCGCAGGCATTAATGCCTGAAAAAAAGCAAAGGCAAACGCAATTTTAAAAGCAGGAAAAAACTTTATCTCTTTATGAATAAATCCGGTGGCAATTGAAACCGCAAAACAATCCATTGCAAGCCCCGAAGCAATCAAAAATAATATTAAAAAATCTATCATAACTAAAGCCTGACTTTAGTTCAGGTAATCTGTTGTTGCAAACATCTGTCTCTGTCACGGCTTTTAGCTCAAGCTTTTTGCTCTGGCTTTTAGCCGTGCCGGACGAAACTGTTTGTTATATTTTATCTGTTCAATTTTTCTTTGACTTCGCTTGCATTCGGATTCAGCTCCAGAGCCTTCCCCCAATATTTAATCGCATTAACTTTATCGTTCAGTTTATCATATACATCACCGAGATGATCTAAAACTACCCAGCTGTCGGGATTTATAGTAACCGACCTTTCGATATAATACCTCGCCTGTTCATATTCTCCCATCATATAATAGACCCATCCGATAGTATCCAGATAAGATGCACTGTTTGGTTCTATTTCTACTGCTCTTTTCGACATAACGAGAGCTTTATCAAGTTTAACCCCTCTTTGTGAGAGATTATATGCGTAATTATTAAGTATTAAGGGATTTTCGGGTGAAATCATCAAGGCTCTTTCATAAACTGCTTCCGATTCCGAATACCTCTTTGCCGTATTGTATGCCAGTGCAAGTGTGGAAAGTACAGACAAATCTTCCGGATTCAGTTCAAGTGCTTTTTCAAAATATTCAATGGCTTGGTTTTCTTCGTTTTTCCTTTGCAAAATTAAACCATATAAAAAATATGATCGGAAATCACCGCCGTATATGTTAATAGCTTTTGATACAACGTTCCCGGCTTTTTCATTCCTTAAAATATCAAAATATGTATATCCGATTTGCATATAAATTTCTTTTCCCGCAGCTTCAGGAACCAATTTTAATACTGTTTCGAAATTCTTATCGTAATCGGCGGAATCCTTATTAATAACCCCAATTAATCCAAGATAAAAATACGGACCCCATTCTTCCGGATAATCGGCTTTTATACTGGTAAATATATTCCTTGCAATATCCATGACGCTGCTGTCCTGAGAAATCATTTTGTAATAAATCTCACCTATCTGCATCTTTTCTTCGTATGTAAGAGTATCTTTTTGAAGAAGAATAGCAAAATTTTCAAATCCTTTTCCATATTCATCTAATCTAAAATACAGCTTAATTAATTCGGTCTGAATATCTTTATCTCGCGGGTTCAGTCTGAAAAGGTCTTCGTAAATTTCTTTTGCTTCCTGATATCTTTCCAGCCTGGCATATAAAGCAGCAAGCTGCTGAAGAAATGAAATATCGTAAGGGTCAAGCTGCAGAGCTGCTTTTAAAACCTCAATGCATTTATCGTAATTTTTATAATTATAATAAATATCGAACATTCTCTTTAAGACCTCAAAATCATACCCTGCCAGGTCGGTTATTTTTTCGTAAAGCTCAACAGAGTTTGCCGGCATATTCAGTTCCTGGTATATCCTTGCAAGTATATACATATAACTTACGTTCTCTCTGTCTTTCTTCAGAATATCCTCGTATATTTCTGCTGCTTTTTGAAAATTGCTTTGCTGATAATAAATATTTGCTTTAATTTCATTATATTTTACCGATTCCGGCTCAAGCTGCAGTGTGTTATTAATTTCCATCATAGCGTCTTTAAACCTGCCCTGGTTGTAAAATAAATTTGCAATAGCATAATATATACCGGCAGATTTTTCGTACTTTAATGCTGCTCTGTAACTTTGTAATGCCTCCGAATTTTTTCCCTGCAGTTCAAAAATTTTTCCTTCAACAAATAACTCTTTTGCTTTGTCGCTGTCTTGTTTGGACACTATCTTCTTTTCCGGTATCGTGTCTGAATCAGCCTTAGCGGACAATTTTTGCCGGGTGTTTATATCTGCAATTGCGGAAAGTGAGAATATGATCCATGAAAGAAACACACAAACAAAAAGAAAGTATTTGTATTTAAAAAATATATTTTTCATTACTTAAATCAATTCAAACCTGCCTGACTTCCTGACTTTAGTTAGAACTTTCAGCCCTGCCTGCCTTCCTGACTTTAGTTAGGACTTTCAGGCCTACCTGCCTTCCTGACTTTAGTTAGAACTTTCAGGCAATGTGAAAATTACTTCTATTAAAAAAAAATTACAAGGTATAATAAAAAAACAAACAATAGCGAACAAGGTTCATAGCTGATAGCTCATATAACATAAACAATTATAAATGTTAAATGTTAAATTATAAATATCATATTATAAATTATAAATGATAAATTTTAAATGAAAT
>VGWA01000031.1 GCA_016873795.1 Ignavibacteria bacterium | reverse complement strand
GTGTGCCGAGCCTGTAGCTCGCTGAACCTGATTGCGGTTCTCTGTGTACCATTACTTTGCCCGTTTCGTCAAAGTATTTAATTACGTCTATTAGTGCCATTTTTTTTATATTTAGTTAATAATTAATAATTTTATTTCTTCCCTCTCCCATACCCCATACAACCATCCATCCATACAACCATCCATCCATACAACCATCCATCCATACATCCTACTTCCTTTTCTCCATTCCTATTCTGTTTCGTATACAGCCGGAACAAAAGATTGTTCAGTTTTCGGAGGTCTGACGTAACCCTTATCAATCTTTTTTGGAGGTAGAATAATCGGCTCAGGAGTCAAATCTTCGTAAGGTATCATCGTTAATAAATGGTGAATACAGTTGAGCCTTGCGGCTTTTTTGCTGTCTGCCTCGACTACGAACCAGGGAGATAGCTTCGTGTCCGTGTATGCAAACATTTCATCTTTTGCTTTTGAATATTCTGTCCATTTCTCTCGTGATTTTAAATCCATCTGGCTTATTTTCCACCTTTTAGTCGGATCGTCGATTCTGTCCTGAAATCTTTTCTCCTGCTCTTTGTCGCTTACGGAAAACCAGTACTTTATTAAAATTATTCCCGACCTTATTAACATTGCTTCGAACCTCGGACACGACCTTAAAAATTCCCAGTACTCGTCTTCTGTGCAAAATCCCATTACCCTTTCAACGGTTGCTCTGTTGTACCAGCTCCTGTCGAATATTACCATCTCTCCTGCCGACGGTAAATGTGCCGCGTATCTTTGAAAGTACCATTGCGTTTTCTCTTTTTCTGTCGGGATTCCTAATGCTACTATTCTGCAAATTCTCGGATTTAAATTCTCTATTATTCTCTTTATCGTTCCGCCCTTGCCTGCAGCATCCCTTCCTTCAAATATTATTGCTACTTTTAAATTTTTATATTTTATCCATTCCTGGAGTTTTACCAGCTCTACCTGTAACCTGATTAATTCTTTCTCATAAATTTTGTCGTTTATTTTTATGGGTTCATATACTTTTTCCATGCCCGGCTTTAACTCTGTTTCGTGCCCTTCTCTGTGATTGGATGACTGATGATTGTACTCTGATTGTTGAAGTTCTGAAATCCGGTTCTGGTTTTTCTTGTTTTTCTTTCCTGACTTATGTTTATCTTTTTTTCCCATATGTACTTTTTATAGAGTTCTTAAAATGTTTTCCCTGTCGTCGAATTTTAAAATAAATCTGTCGAGGATATCCGAAATCTTGGCAACCTGCTCCTTTATACCGGAGTCCTTTATTGTTAAATCCTCCAGCTGTGCAAATTCATTGACTATCTTTTCGATATCGGTAAACAATAAAGAATCATATTCATATAACAACTCAAGCTTTTCGTCCTTAATCTTTACGATGTCAAAAGCTCCGCTGTAACCTCTTGCGGCTGAACGAAGTTTTGCAATTGCATTTTCGTTTTTTTTGTCTATCTTGTCAATGTCCCTTGCCTCAAAAAGCCTGTTGTTTGAACTCAGATTGTTTACGGCGTTTTTAATTCTTGTCTTGTTCTGTTCAAGCTTCTTTGCAAGCTGATTCCTCAATATTGTATCGAGCTCTCTTGCATTATCCCTGTTGAGATAACCGTCGTAACCGGGAATAAACCTTTTTACTTTCTCAAAGAAATTTTCCTTTGATTTGATTATGTCCAGTTTTGATTTTAAGTCTGCCATATTTTTTTTATTTAATTTTTTAAATCCTTTAATTCTTTTAATTTGTTTAACGCTTCTATAGGAGTAATTTTGTCAAGGTCTATCTCATCGAGAAGTCTGCTGTATCTCTCATCTTCGGTAATCTCAAAAAGACTTATTTGGAACTCGTCGGCATTTCTTCTTCTTGCTTCTTTTTCTTCAAAATGTCTGAGAATCTCCTTTGCTCTGTTGGTTACAGATTCGGGTAGTCCCGCCATTTTTGCCACCTCTATTCCGTAACTGTGGTCGGCAGTTCCTTCTGATATCTTTCTTAAAAAAATTATCTTGTCGTTGTATTCTCTTACTTCCACCCTGTAGTTTTTTATTCTGTCGTATTTGACTGCGAGGGAATTTAATTCATGATAATGTGTCGCAAATAAGGTCTTAGCACGCACCGATTGGTTTTCGTGCAGATACTCGGTAATTGCCCATGCAATGCTGATACCGTCGTATGTACTTGTACCTCTTCCGATTTCGTCAAGCAGTATCAGGCTTTTTGTCGTTGCGTTGTTTAAAATGTTAGCGGCTTCGTGCATCTCGACAAGAAATGTGCTTTCTCCCTTGGCTATATTATCCGAAGCTCCTACTCTTGTGAAGACTTTATCTACTATCCCGATGCTTGCCTTTTTTGCCGGAACAAAACAACCGATTTGTGCTAAAAGTACTATTAAACCTACCTGCCTCAGATAACTCGATTTTCCGCTCATATTCGGACCGGTCAATATTAATATCTGATTTTTACCGGTGTCGGATTCTGTGTCGTTTGGAATGTATTTTTCCCCGGCCGGCAAAAGCTTCTCTATTACCGGATGCCTGCCTTCTTTGATTATTATTTTGTCCGATTCGTTTATTTCGGGTAATGTGTATTTGTTCTGAGAAGATATTTCGGCAAAACTTACTAATACGTCTATCATTGCCGTAATCTGTGCGTTTTTCTGTATCTGTTCCGTGTAATTTAATATGTAGATGCGTAATTCCGATAATATTTCGTTTTCTATTTTGTTAATTCTTTCTTCGGAATTGAAAATTTTATCTTCGTAACTTTTTAATTCCTCGGTTATGTATCTTTCCGTGTTTACTAGGGTTTGTTTCCTTATGTAATCGGCGGGTACTTTATCAAGATTCGGCTTTGTGACTTCGATGTAATATCCGAATATTTTGTTGTAGTCAACCTTTAAAGAACTGATGCCTGTCCTTTTTCGTTCTTTGCTCTGATAATTTTCAATCCAGGTTTTCCCGTTGATAAAAATGTCTTTTAATTCGTCAAGCTCCGAATTGAAACCCTTGTTTATAATTCCGTATGTATCCTTGCCTAAAAGATAATTGTCGTTGATTACTGACTCTATCCTGTTTGTTAAATCCGGCAGCTCGACTAAACTTTCACATAACTGCTTCAGAAATTTTTCGCCTTGCCCCCCGCCTGTAATGTAATTACCTGCCTCTTTTTCATCTGACCTTTCGCTGATGTTATCACGTTCAGCCCCTTCATCATATTGGTCACGATGTATCGGAATTCCTTCTGTTTGGGATTTCAATAACCCGATGTTATTATAAATTAATTTTTTTATCTCCGATATTTTCTTCAGTGAATACTTTAACTGCAAAATGTCTCTTGGAACCGACTTTCCTGTTGCTGTCTTTGATAATAATCGCTCCAAATCTGCTATTGATTTTAATTCTTCAGCGGTTTTTTTTCTTAAATTTTTATTATTGTAAAAAAACCCGACAACCTGCAGCCTCTTTTCAATTTGGTTCTTGATTTTTAACGGTCTTGAAATCCATTTTTTCAGAAGCCTCCCGCCCATCGCCGTTATTGTTTTGTCAAGTACCGATATTAAAGTGCCCTCTCTTCCGCCCTCTGATATCGACGTGGTTATCTCGAGATTTCTTTTTGTTGCAGGGTCGAGTATTATGTAATCTTTGTAATCGTAAACGGTTATCTTTTTTATGTGCGATAAATTATTTTTTTGTGTCTCGTTAAGATAATTCATTATAACACCTGCGGCTACTATTCCTTCATGCATGTCTTCTATTCCAAAGCCCTTTAAGGACTGTGTGCCGAATTGATTTGTCAGCAGCTCGCGTGCATAGTCGATGTTGTATATCCAATCGTCAACTTTTGTTAATATATACTTTTTTGCCGATGTTGTTATGTCGTGTGAACTGTAATCGAGCGTTTCGTATACTTTTTCTTTACTCCGCTTGGGTATTAATATCTCGGAAGGACTGATTATTTCTATCTGGTCTTTTAATTGTCCTATGTGTATCTCGGAAGTTGAAAATTCTCCGGTCGAAACATCGCAAAAAGAAAAACCGCACTTTTCATTTTTTATGTAAATTGCCGCAAGGAAATTGTTTGATTTTTGGCTTAGTATTTTTTCCGAAAAATTTGCACCCGGAGTAACAACCTCTACAACGTCACGTTTTACTATCCCTTTCGCAAACTTCGGGTCTTCGAGCTGTTCGCATATAGCTACCCTGTAACCGGCTTTTACTAATTTCGGAAGGTAATTGTCTAAAGCATGATGAGGAAAACCGGCAAGCGGTACTTCGGATGCGGCTCCGTTTGCCCGTTTCGTGAGTGTTATGCCCAGTACCCTCGATGTGGTGACTGCGTCATCTTCAAAAGTTTCAAAAAAATCGCCCATCCTGAATAGCAGAATCATCTCGGGATATCTTTCCTTGATTTTTCTGTATTGCCGCATTAATGGCGTTTCGTTTCTGTAAGAAGGGCTCAATTTCTTAAAAATTTACTAATTTGTCTTTTAAACATTTGTGTAAAAGTTCTCTGCCTCTGAAAATATGAGCTTTTACCGTGCCTAAAGGTATATCAAGTTTCTCCGCTATTTCCTCGTATTCCATTCCTGTTTTATGCCTTAAAATTATTACTTCTTTGTATTTTGCAGGGAGTTTGTCTATTGCTTCGTTAATGATTTTTTTTTTCTGCTCTTCAATTAAATTTCTGTCAGGTGATGATTCTGTGTCGGCAATTTCAAACCTCAGATCTTCATCCTCGGATGAAAAATCCTTGTCAATCGAAAAAGTGTTCAGTTTTTTCTTTCTGAGGTAATCGATACAGTTGTTAGTTGCAATTTTGAAAAGCCAGGTGGAAAAAGCAAATTGCCGGTCGAATTTATCGAGAGAATTAAATGCCTTTATGAATGCTTCCTGTGCAAGGTCTTCGGAATCGTCGCTTTTCTGTATCATCCTGTTTATAAGATTTTTTATCATATTGTAGTATTTTTTCATCAGCTTCTCAAAAGCCGATTGGTCTCCCGCAAGAGCCTTGTCTATCAGTTCATAGTCTGTTTGTTTGGAATTAAAATTTCTGTCTTGCATATTAAAAACAATATAAGAAAAAAATCTTAATCTTAAAATTTACAACTATTAACAACTAAATTCAATAACCAAATGAATAATCATAAAAGAAAAACATAACGGTTTATATTTTAATTTTGAATTATAAAAAATCGTAAAACCTTCTGATGAATATGATAATTTCTTTATAGGAAGTAATAGTCGGTTGGTTCTTTAATCTTAAGGTATAATTTGTGAGGTTTTTAAAAATATTTCAATTTGTTTGTACGCATTTTCAAGGAGTGTTAATCAAGTAAAGTTCCGAGTTTATAAGCCTTGTTAAAGTAACAGTCAACTCCTCTGTGCTCAATATCTCCGGCATATAAAGAACCTAATGTTTTTCCGTTTAATGCAACCTTGACTGTGTCTTTGATGATATGAGTGGCATCGTCGCAAAACATTCTGTATATAGGAGGAACTAACCCGGTTGAGATGATAGTGATTGATTTTCTCTTTTTATCCGACCTTGGTACAGGAGCTCCGTGTAAAGTTAAAAGTTTTCCGCCGGGTTTTGCAAATACCCATACTATTCTTACAAGAAAAGTATATAAAACCTCATGTACGCCCCCGTTATGAAGCGGTGTGCCTATGATAAGAAGATCGGATTCGTGCAGTTCTTTGCATAATATATCCATATCATCACGAATTGAACATTTTGCAAATGGCTCTTTGGTGTCGCTGTCCCTGCAGGAAAGGCAGTTTCTGCAGTAACCGATGTTGTAATCGATTAAGTAAATCTTTTTTACATTCAAATCATGATTTTTTGATTTTGCTCCTTCAATCGCCTTGTCAACAAGTTTATCCGTTGATTTGCCTTTTCTGGAAGTTGCTGCAATTGCCAAAAGATTCATAATGACTCCCTTCTTTTTGCTTGAAACGGAAAAATTTATTTATTCTGTAAAAGAAAATAGTAAGAATTATAAAAAAAAGATATACATAATAACAAAATCAATCTTTTTTTTTAATAATAAATATAAAAAAATAAAACATACCGTTTGTTATTTATTATACCGCTAAAAAACAGAGAACTTCAATTGCATTTTTTTCGTATTTTTGTATATATGAAAGTAAAAAGTTGTAAAATAAAAATTATTACGCTCGGGTGTTCAAAAAATATCGTGGATTCGGAATTTCTTACGGCACAGTTGTCTGCCAATAATATGGAAATCACCGGTAGCGATAAAAAAGCCGATGTTGTGATAATTAATACCTGCGGATTTATTAACGATGCGAAAAAAGAATCAGTCAATACGATTCTAAAAGCCGTGGCAAATAAATTAAACGGAAAATTAAAAAAAGTCATTGTCGCAGGCTGCCTTGTCGAAAGATATATCACCGAGTTGAAAAAAGAAATCCCGGAAATTGATAAACTTGTTGGTACCGTAGATAACAGAAAAAATCTGAAAAATTTACTGAATGAAGTCGATGCTGATTATATAAAAGAATTGGCGGGTGAGAGAGTTTTAACCGCTCCCTCTCATTTTTCTTATTTGAAAATCAGCGAAGGATGTGATCGAAAATGCTCGTTCTGTGTAATTCCGCAAATCAGAGGAAGACACCGCTCAAAAAAACTTCACGTTATTTTAAATGAAGCAAAACTCCTTGCAGAAAAAGATGTCAGGGAATTAATTATTATTGCTCAGGATTCTACATATTGGGGAAAAGATATCTACGGAAAAAGAAAACTCGGTATGCTCCTGAGTAAACTTTCGGAAATTAAAAATTTTAAATGGATTCGGATTATGTATGCCTATCCTTCGGGATTTCCGCAGGATGTAATAAGTGTTATGAAACATTCGGAAAATATATGCCGGTATATCGATATCCCGATTCAGCATATCTCGGATAATGTGCTGAAACGTATGAAAAGAGGAACAACATCGAAAACAATTATAAATCTGCTGGAAAAACTCAGAAAAGAAATTCCGGATATTGCAATCAGAACAACCCTGCTGCTCGGACATCCCGGGGAAACAGAAAAAGATTTTGAGGAACTCCTGAATTTTATCGGTGAATTTAAATTTGACAGACTCGGAACATTTATTTATTCGGACGAAGAAGGAACACCTTCGTTTAATTTAAGAAATAAAATTCCTCAAAAAGAAAAATTGCTCAGACAGAAACTTATTCATAACGCACAGCGCGAAATATCTTATAACAACAATATGAAGGAAATTGAAAAAGTTTATGAGGTGCTCATCGATGGTAAGGAAAAAAACTATTACACCGGAAGAACATATAAAGACGCCCCTGAAGTTGACCAGCAGGTCGTTATATCAAAAAATAAAAAAAACCGGAATATAGAAATCGGGAAATTTTATAATGTCGGCATCTGTGATTTTGAGGAATTCGATTTATTCGGCAAGATTTTGTAATACTCCGTTGTATAATAACAGCAGTATAACTGCTCCCAGAATAATCCTGTAAATAATAAACAACAGATTGCTTCTTGTCTTTAAATAATTTAAAAGAAACGCAATTGAAAAATACCCTACTATTCCGGAAACAACGGTTGCCACTATCAATCCTGCCGTATTTTCCCCGAGTAATGCCTCCCGCTCGGAATATAATTCGTATAGACCGCTTAAAGTAATTGCGGGTATGCTTAAGAGAAAAGAAAATCTTGCCGCAGTTTCCCTTTTCAGACCGCAGAATAATCCCGCGGTTATTGTTACGCCGCTTCTCGAACTGCCGGGAATTAACGAAAGTACCTGAGCTAAACCTATAACGATTCCGTCGCGTACGGAGATTTTCGTCAGCTCTTTTTCGTGTTTGGATACCCGCTCGGCAATGTATAATATAACGGCAAGCAGTATTAAAGAACCGCTTATGACGTATAAACCCCTTGCTTCCCCTTCTATGAATCTTTTTAATAATACGCCGAAAACGGAAATCGGTATTGTACCTAATATTATTAGAATAAAAATCCTCGAATACGGGTCTGTAAATAAACTTTTATTTTTTAATGCCCCACGGAATCCTGTTACAAGATTTGCTATATCCGTTCTGAAATATGCAAAAGTAGCGACGAGAGTCCCTATCTGTATTACCGCCGTGTATGCCGCTCCGGGATCCCCCCAGCCGAGTAAGGCAGGAACTACCCTGATGTGTGCTGTGCTGCTTATCGGTATGAATTCTGTCAGTCCCTGTACGATTCCGTATACTACTGCCTGTAAAATTTCGAACATAAAATGTATTTAGTAAAAGAAAACTTCTGCTCCGATTCTTACTCCGAAAGAAAAACTGTTTAAGTTTACGTTGCTGTTGTTTTTGGCTTTTAGATTGTTTCCGTTTGAATCTTCGAGCGGTGAATTAAATGTCTGGTTTATGTATAAACAGAAATATCCCGCCGTGTGAGTGCTTATCTGTATGTTCAGCGAGGTCTCTAACTTGATTCCCAAACCGGTGGATTTATAAGTAAGTTCTCCTCCGGAAAGTTTGTAGTAAAATCTTGATAAAATTAACCCGCCCCCGCCTCTGATTTTAATTAATGAATGTCCGTAAGGCATAATGTAACTCAGTAAAAGATACGGCTGATGGTTAATATAACTGAAATCGTAAAAAGGATATTGAGCCAGATTCATTGTCTTTGAAAACAAAGTGTATTCACCCTTAATTGAAAAATTTTTCAAAAACTGATATTCTATTCCTCCCCAGAAATCAAATGCTCCGTTGAAATCGCTGTACTTGTTTGATTCCGGTATATTCGGATAATATGGAAGTTCGTATTGTAAAAAGTTTATTAATGAGTTGTCTGAACCGTAACTTGCCCCCATGCCGAATGATAAAGAAACAGGTTTCCTTTTCGTGGAAATGTATTCGAGTGTAATCCTTGCAGAATCCGAAGCAAACGTTTCTTGCGAAACAGTAAATAGAAAAATTACCGTTAATAACATTTTAATAAATCCGAACATGAAAAATATTCTATGTCTATTATCCTGCCGACCCCCCCTCCTGTCATCCTGTCCCCTAATTCTGTCATCCTGAACTTGTTTCAGGATCTCTCTCCCACCCCTGTCATCCTGAACCCCCCTTCTGTCATCCTGAACTTGTTTCAGGATCTCTCTCCCACCCCTGTCATCCTGTACCTGATTTATTGTTATCCCGACTTGTCGGTATTTCTGCATTTCGTATCTAAGCATCGATGTTCGCGTATTTTGCGTGTTGTTCTATGAATTTTCTCCTCGGCTCTACTTCTTCTCCCATTAGTGTCCTGAACGTCTTATCTGCTGCCGATGCGTTTTCATTCGTTACCTGAAGCAGTGTCCGTGTCTCCGGATTCATTGTCGTAAGCCATAACTGCTCCGGATTCATCTCTCCCAAACCCTTGAATCTTGAAATTACAACCTTGCTTTCTCCGCTTCCGTATATTACTCCTTCGTCTGACTCTGTCTTCTTTTTCTCTGCTTTCAGCGATTTTAATATCTCGTCCTTTTCGTCTTCGTCATACGCATACTGCTCGATACGCCCTTTTTTTATCTTGTATAACGGCGGCTGTGCAATGAATAACTTTTCTGTTTCAATTACCTCTTTCATGTGTCTGTAAAAAAATGTAAGTAACAGCGTTCGTATATGCGAGCCGTCAACGTCCGCATCGCACATCAATATTATCTTGCCGTATCTTATTTTGGAATTGTCAAATTCATCCGAGTTTCCAAGCCCTGCCCCGATTGCCGTAACTATAGAGCGGATTTCTTCGTTTTCAAGAATTTTGTTTATCCTTGCCTTCTCTACGTTTAGTATTTTTCCCTTTAAAGGAAGTATTGCCTGAAATTTTCTGTCTCTTCCCTGTTTGGCGGAACCGCCCGCCGAATCACCCTCGACTAAAAATAATTCGCATTGTGCCGGGTCGGAAATCGAACAGTCCGCCAGCTTACCCGGCAAACCCGATATTTCAAGCGAATTCTTCCTTCTTATCAGTTCCTTTGCCTTTCTTGCAGCTTCTCTGGCTTCCGCTGCTTTGATGCTCTTTTCGATTATTCTCTTTGCTATAGTAGGATTTTCATCGAGAAATTCACCCAGCTGCTCGCTGCATATCGACTGTACAAGCCCTTTTACTTCGCTGTTGCCCAGCTTCGTTTTTGTTTGTCCTTCAAACTGCGGCTCCGGTACCTTTACGCTGATTACACAAGTTAAACCTTCCCTGAAATCGTCGCCTGTTAAACTTAACTTTTCATTTTTTATGATTCCGTTTTTTATTCCGTAATTGTTTAATGTTCTGGTCAATGCCGCCTTGAAACCTTCTAAATGAGTTCCGCCCTCGTGTGTGTTGATGTCATTCACGTATGTGAAAATATTATCGTTGAAAGACTCATTATACTGAAATGCAATTTCAAGTTGTATATTTTCCTTTTCTCCTTCTATGTATATGGGCTTTCCCGAAATGGATTTCTCGTCTTCATCCAGATATTTTACGAAATCGACAAGCCCGCCCTTAAAGCGAAATTCACTGCTCTTTTCCGTCCGTTCATCCTTAATGATAATATGCAGATTTTTATTTAAATATGCCAGCTCTCTTAAACGGTCCTCTACTGTTTCGTATTTGAAAACAATTGATTTGAAAATCTTGCCGTCAGGGTAAAACGTCACCCTCGTTCCGGTTTTGCTTTTTACTTTACCTTTCTCTTTTACCGCTGTTGAGGGTATTCCGCGCTCGTATTTTTGATAAAAAATCTTTCCTTCCCTGTAAACCTCTACCTCCAGCCACTCGCTTAATGCGTTTACAACCGATACCCCGACTCCGTGCAGACCGCCCGATACTTTATAAGAATCGCGTGTGAATTTTCCGCCTGCATTCAGCTGCGTCATGACAAGCTCAAGCGTGGATATCTTTTCAGTCGGATGCTTTCCCGTCGGAATACCCCTGCCGTTGTCTTCTACGGTGATTGAACCGGTCTTGTTTATTGTTACGCTTATTTTGTCGCAGTATCCTGCAAGGGCTTCATCGATTGAATTGTCTATTACTTCATATACAAGATGATGTAAACCTCTTGCCGCAACATCGCCGATGTACATAGCAGGCCTTCTCCTGACATGTTCAAGTCCTTTTAAGACCTGTATGTCGCTCTCCTTGTAATCTTTTACCGCCTTTTCTTTGTCTATGTGGTTGTTGTTTTTTGCCATTTTTTTCTCCTGTTGAATAACCTGTTGTTTAATTGTAAATGTATTCATCCGGACTCGCCGGAGTAATTATACAAATATAATGTCTTTGATGACTTTCTTTTCTTTTTTTAAAATTTCGTTTGAATTTAGTTTTTTCAGTATCTCCGCTTTCTTTAACGATAGTTCATACCTCCAAACGGCATTTTCAACTTTTATTAGAATTTTGTTCTTCTTTATCCCTACAGGCGATGAATATTCGGAAATAGTATTACCGACACACTCCCGCCACAATTTGAAAATTTCAAATTCCGCTATTTTTTCCTTTAGACCGATGTACTTTATGAAGTCTTCAAGTTCGTTTTCCAGACTAATCGTTCTGTTTGCTTTTTCTTTTGTCTTCAACCTTGTAAATAACGTTTTTTAATTTAAACCGTTTGTGATGTTGTATATGCTTATTTCATCCTCTCTGAAAAAATTTCGGAGCTTTTCAAGATAATTGATATCGGTCGTCGTGAGAAATATCTGCCCGAAATCTTTCAGATGTGATATAATCGTGGAAACCCTGTCTTCATCGAGCTCCGAAAGTAAATCATCCAGTAAAAGAGCCGGGTTTGTTCCTGTTTTTTCTTTCAAATAATCGTATTCCGAAAGTTTTAACGCGATGATAAAAGTTTTGTGCTCTCCCTGTGAAGCGAAATTTCTCAGCTCGAAACCCTCTCTGCCGCCGTCCTTTCTCAACCTGAATACATAATCGTCTCTGTGCGGTCCGGCAAGACATATGCATTTTGAAATTTCTTCATCTTTGATTTTTTCAAGCTGCTCTGCCAGACTGCTGCGGTACTTTTCAAGTATTCCGATGTTCAGTAACTCTGTGTCGATTTCACCGAAAATTTCACTGTAATAGTTGATTGCCGGCTCTTCAGTCTTCCTTAAATCCCCGAAATTTTTGCTGAAGTAACCTGAAAATTCCCTTAGAAACGATGCCCTGCGGCTTACTACTTCAAAAGCAAAATCTATAATCTTCTCGTTGTATGCTTTTAATAAATCGTCTGTCTCTTTAAACGAAAATTTTTTTTGCAGCGTGTAACCTTTCATCAGAGCATTTTTCTGCCTGGTTAATTTGTTAAGCTCCTTCAGGTTTTCGAGATATACTTTGTTTGTTTGAGCTATTAGAATATCAAAAAATTTTCTTCTCTCGGACGGATTTCCGTATGTGATGTTTAAACTGCCGGGTGAAAAAAACACAATGGGAAACCTGCCGAATACTTCACTGCTGAAACTTTTTACTCTTTCGTTGTTTAATGTAAATGATTTTTTGCGTATCGAGGAATCGTAAGCAACGTTTATTTTAAAATTATTCCCGAGTTCGTTTTCAAAATCGGTTTCTATCGTAAAATTATTATTGTTGAATTTCAGACAGTCCTGCTCAGAAGAACCTAAAAAACTTTTTCCTGAAGTAGTTATGGAAACCGCTTCGAGTATATTGGTTTTCCCTTCTCCGTTCTTTCCGTAAATGAAGTTAAATCTGTTGTTGAAAAATAATTCGCGGGAACTGTAGTTTCTGAAATTTATTAGGTTAATCCTTTTTAATATCAAATTTTGATTTTTTCCTGTGTGCTTTTATTGCTTTAAATTACTCTTACCGGCATTACCAGCTCCATGTAATTCTCGTATTCCGCCTGCTCCGTCGGATATGCTATCGATGCCTTGGAAGGCGTGCTGAAAGTAAGTATCATGTCCTCCGTATCTATCTGATTTATGCATTCAACCAGATATTGTGCGTTGAAAGAAATTATAAAAGGCGTCGTGTCAAAATCCGCTTCCTGTGCACCCTCGGCGATAAATGAACAATCTATTGTTTCTTCGCTTTCACCGCCTTTTTCGGGATTGTCCGAACGTAAAATGAGCGAAGTGTTCTTTATCTCCATCTTTACTTTCTTGGTAATCGGGTCTGTGAATACCAGAGCTCTGTTTAATGCCAGCTTTAAATCTTTTTTGGAAATTTTTAATTTCTTATCGTTGTCTTTCGGGATTACCGATTCGTAATTCGGAAATCTCTCGTCTATTAACTTTGAGTATAATACCGTGCTGTTTATCGTTACCTTGATGTGTTTGTCGCTGTACTCTAAAACCGATTTTCCTGTCTTGTTTATTCTTATTATTAAATTGCATGTTCTTAAAGGCACGATGAATTTTTCTTCCTGCTGGTTCTTCAGTTTGAAGTTTGTCTTTGTATATTTTCCCAGCCTGAATCCGTCTGTGCCTACAAATCTCAGCTCGCTCTTTCTTATATCGAACAAAACACCTGTCATATTGCGCTTGATTTCATTCGAACTTACGGTGTGTATGATTTTCCCTAAATACCTTGCAAGCGGCGTATCTTTGAATTCTATTTTTCTGAATTCGTCTGTTTCTTGCGGTCCGGGAAAATCATCCGAAGCCGAACAGGCTAATACGTACCGCCCGTTTACCGTCTTTAACATCATCCGCTTCTTTTCGTCAACCGATACGTTGAATGAAATTTTTGAAAATTCCCTCGATTGCTTTTCAAATAAATCCTCCAGAGCGGACTTTAAATTGTCGGTTCCTGCAAGTTCAATTAACTCCCGCTTTTCGTCTTCTGTCATTATCCCAGATAATAAAATTGTTTTCTTTGCGAAATCACATTTGAACTTTTCCGAAAATACCGTAGAGTTTAATAATGCATCGGGAACTACTTCGGGCGAAAGGTCGGGTACCCTTATGCTTATTTCACTGTGATAAGATAAAGCTCTTATCAGACTTAATAATTCTTTCGCCGGCGCTATTAATTCACCGTCCCGCTCGCCGTTTACACTCAGAGTGTGAGACATAAATATCTCTAAATCCGTTGCCTGTAGTGTCAGATTGTTTCCCTTTAAATCGAATTTAATGTTTGTAAGTATCGGAAGAGTGGAACTGGCGGGAACAATGTAATTTAATCTGTTAATCGTATTAAGAAACTGATTTGCTAATACTTTAAATTTCATCTTAAATATTATAAGATTATTATTGGTTTATTATATTAAAATAAATAATATAAATGTTAAATTCTATTTACTTTTCACACTCTTTATAACTGTTTTTTTCAAACGGATAAAAAGCGGCAATGCTTTAATCTATTGCTCTTAAAATTTTAAAATATTATCTTGTAAAAAATTCTTTGTTATGAAAAAATCGGCTGATATTTTTTTAACTGATGCCCAATTAAAATCCGAAATATTGCGTTGTGAATACTGTGAACAAAAACCCTGTAAAATTGCGTGCCCTGTTGATTGTTCGCCTGCGGATTTTATAATGGCTGCTAAGACCGGCTTTCCGAATGACTTTGTAAGAGCTGCGGCTGTGATATTTGCATATAATCCGCTCGGAGGAGTATGCGGCTCGGTCTGTCCGGACTATCATTGTATGAAATCCTGTGTGCATAAAAATTTTGACAGACCGGTTAATATTCCCGCTGTTCAGGCGGCGATTGTCGAAAAAGCAAAAAGAATTCTTAAACGGAAAAAAAATAAAAAATCACAATTTGCTGACGCCGGAAATTTCGGCTTTAAAAAACCGGATTTGAACGGCAAGAAAATCGCAATCATCGGAGCGGGTCCTTCCGGACTTTCCGCGGCGTCTGTTCTTGCACAACTCGGATATGTTGTCGATATATTCGAGAAATCAAACGCAGCAGGCGGTGTCTGTAACCTTATCCCTGAAAACAGAATGAATAAAAAAATTCTGAAAACCGATATAGAATTCCTTTTGACCCTCGGGTGTATGAAAATTCATTATAATAAAAAAATCTTAACTGCGGATATTTCTGAAATTGAAAAAAATTACGACTCTGTTCTTATATCGACGGGATTGGAAAAACCTGCCGAACTTAATCTGAAAGGAGAAGATAAAACCATTAACTGGTACGATTTTCTCGAGAACACTAAGAATTATAAAATCAGGAATAAAAAAGTTACTGTGGTCGGAGGAGGTGCTGTTGCGGTTGATTGTGCTGTAAAGGCTGAGTTATCCGGTGCTGAATCCGTGGAAATAATCTGTCTTGAAAAACCCTGTGAAATGCCGCTGACCGGTGCTGAACGGCAATTGATAATTGAACATAAAATTAATGTCGTAAACCGTATACGGATTAAAAAGTTTATTGTCGAAAAAAATAAACTAAAAAAAATCAGACTGGAAAGGGTTACGCTTCCTCCGGGTTTAAAGTTTCACCCTGCCGACGTTGTTACCGAAAAAAATTCTGATTCCTATACCTGCAGCTGTGACTTTGTAATCATTGCGATCGGCTCTTATTCGGATATTAAAAATAAAATTAAAAAAAGCAGGAAAGTGTTTTTTTCGGGAGATGTAATTAACGGCGCCAAAACGGTTGTCGAATCGGTTGCCTCGGGAAAAAATGCTGCAATGAAAATTCATAACTTTCTCGGGAATCGGAAAATACCGCAATTTAAAAAGGACTTTAAAAGCACTGTCTCACTGAGCGGATATACTAAAACACCCGTTCCGCTCGATACTATGTTCTGGAACAGAAAAATTATTTCACCGTTTATTCTGTCGGCTTCACCTGCCACCGACGGCTACGAACAAATGAAGACGGCTTATGAACACGGCTGGGCGGGAGGTATTATGAAAACAGCATTTGATAATGTTCCCGTGCATATACCTTCGGAATATATGTTTGTGATTGATGACAACACCTATGGAAACTGCGACAATGTTTCGGAACACCCGCTTGATAAAGTCTGTAAAGAAATCGAAAAACTTGTCGTTGAATTTCCTGACAGATTAACGCTTGCATCAACAGGCGGACCGGTAACGGGAAATAGTCAGGCGGATAAAAAAATCTGGCAGTCGAATACTAAAAAACTGGAAGACTCGGGCGCTATGGGAATTGAATACAGCCTCTCCTGCCCGCAGGGAGGCGACGGAACAAAAGGCGATATCGTTTCTCAGAATGCCGGACTGACTGCCGAAATTATAGACTGGGTTATGGAAATAAGTAATCCCGGAATTCCAAAGTTGTTTAAACTGACTGCGGCTGTCACCTCTATTTATCCGATAATTGAAGCGGTAAAAAAAATCTTCTTCGAAAAGTATCCCGGCAAACAGGCGGGAATAACACTCGCTAACTCTTTCCCTGGACTTGCGTTCAGAAAAGGCAGTAAGTCAAAATGGGAAGAGGGAATTGTTATCGGACTCTCGGGTGAAGGAATTACTTCTATAAGTAATTTAACTCTTGCTAACGTTTCTAAAATGGGCATGGTAGTCTCAGGCAACGGCGGTCCGATGGATTATAAAGCGGCTGCGAATTTTCTGGCACTTGGAGTTAAAACGGTTCAGTTCTGTACAGTAGTTATGAAATACGGATATGGAATTATTGATGAACTGAATTCCGGACTGAGCGGGCTTATGAAAGAAAGAGGATTTAAATCCGTTGAACAGCTTATAGGAAGCGCTCTGCCAAATCCCGTTACCGCTTTTGCGGAACTCTCGCCGGCACGTAAAGTTTCAGGTGTAATCCGTGAACTTTGCATGCACTGCGGTAATTGTACAAGATGTCCGTATCTGGCAATTACTCTTAATAAAAATAAAATTCCATTTATTGACGAAAGTAAATGCATCGGCTGCTCACTGTGTGTCCAGAAATGTTTTTCCGGCGCCCTCATTATGACCGAAAGAACTTGACATTATTATTAATCAGCTATGAGCTCATCCCTCATCACTCATTACTCATAACGCATTACTTATTTCAGCCATGCCCACATCACTCATCACTCATCACTCATCACGCATTACACATCACTCATAACTCATAACGCATTACTTATAACACCCATCAACGATGCTCACTTTCTAACGTAAATATGAATAAAAATGAATTGTATTTTTTTATTCGGTTTGCTAACTTATAATCCAGCCCACGACTTCAGTCGTGGGAACGATATGAAAACAAAGAACTAAAACCGTTTCAATGTTTTTTATACTAAATTCATCATATAATCCAGCCCACGACTTCAGTCGTGGGAACGTATGCAAACAAAGAACTAAAACCGTTTCAATGTTTTTTATACTAAATTCATCGTATAATCCAGCCCACGACTTCAGTCGTGGGAACGATATGAAAACAAATAAATAAAACCGTTTCAATGTTTTTAAAATTATATTCATCATATAATCCAGCCCACGACTTCAGTCGTGGGAACGATACGAAAACAAAGAACTAAAACCGTTTCAACGGTTTCTATACTATATTCAACCCGATATGTCGGAAAAATAAATAAAACAAAAATGAACAAATACAAACCACTTTTAAAATTTCTGCTTATACTTTCCATACTTTCCTTTCCTCTCCTCGGCTCCCAATGTCAGAAAGCACTCGACGATATTTTCGGCAGCGGCGATGTCGTCGGCTCATGGAAACTCGTCAGAATGGAAGGCAATCTGCAGGACGTCTGTCTTGGAGAAATAGCCGAATTCAGACAGGATAATACCGCGACCCTCACCTGTCCCGGAAAAACGCCGGTTAACAGAACATATACTTATACGAATAACATCCTGACCTACAGCGAAACAGGTATCAGCTACTCGGTGTATTTCGAAGCCGCTTCTTATATGATTCTTACCGGACAAAACGTAAATAGAACACTTTATTATGAAAAAATTTATAAAAAATAATTATGAAAAAATTTTTTAGAATCTCAATACTGCCCGTTATTATTATGTCTTTTTTCTTTCTTGCAGGAACAAATAATAACATCGAAAATCCGGCTGTCAACACGGACAGGACATATCTGAAAGCCGGTATTCTTACAATAGACCGGATAATATCCCTCAGAAAAACATCCGAATCTTTTCATGATGTAAGAGTCTTCAAAACAACCCCCGGCTCTAACTATAAAAAGGATGTTATGGATTTTTCCGGTAATGTTACTTTTTTAAAACTGGATATTAATAAGCTGAAAAATCTTAAAGAGGAAAAATATAAAAATATAAATTTCGAAATCCCGCTTGGACAGGAGAAAATTATCCTCGAACTCACTCAGGTTAAAATTCTTTCGGATGATTTTAATGTTAAAACCTTTTCAAATTCAGGTGTCTCGGATTATAATTATGAACCCGGACTCTACTATCAGGGCATCATAAAAGAAAATAATAATTCCATAGCGGCATTGAGTGTTTTTGATGATTTTCTTATGGTTGTAATTTCAGATGAAAAAGGAAATTATAATCTTGGTTCTGTAAAAGATAATAAGGGTAATCTGACTGAGGATTATGTATACTATAACGAAACGGATATGTCCGTAAAAAGCAAATTTAACTGCGGAGTATCTGACGACGACAGGTTTTTTAAAATAAATAAAAATATCGAAAACTACGAACCTGCTTTTTTCGCGGGACGCCTGCCTGTCAAGATTTATTTTGAAGCGGATTACCAGATGTATACCGACTTTGGCGGTAATCAGCAAAACGTCGTGAACTTTGTAACAGGTGTATTCAATTCTGTTGCTTTGCTGTATTCAAGGGAATATCTGCCTGTGCAGATTTCACAGGTAAGCGTCTGGACATCCCTTGACCCGTACAGCTACTACAGCAATTCGTATACAATCCTGACTAAATTCGGAGGCAGAACACAGAATAGTTTTAACGGAAACCTTGCTCACCTTCTCTCAACCGGCCATCAGCAGACTCTGGGCGGAATTGCATGGATACGTGTCTTATGCGGCTCTTATAACCCATCCGATTCCAGCGGTACCTATGCCTTCAGCAATATCGAACCATACTACAATCAGTACCCGACTTACTCATGGACTGTAAATGTAATTACCCACGAAACCGGGCATAACTTCGGTTCACGCCATACCCATGCCTGCGTCTGGCCCCTTGGCGGATGGTTCGGATACGGTGCAATCGATTCCTGCTACTATGCCGAAGGATACTGCTTCGATGAACCTAAAGCATCCTGGGGTACAATTATGAGTTACTGCCACCTCTGGGCTAACCAGGGCGGGGGAATAATACTAAGTAAAGGATTCGGCATACTTCCCGGCGATACAATCAGATACTGCTATAACATTGCACCCTGTTTCGGACCCGTAATTAACTCTTCCGAACAACCTGTTGTGTTTGTTCTCGGACAAAACTTCCCGAACCCCTTTAACCCCGGGACAAATATTAAATTCTCCATCCCCGAAAACTCTTTTGTATCCGTCAAAATATATGACATAACCGGCAGACTGATAACCAATCTTATAAATGATGAACTTTATAACCCCGGCATCTATACTTCATATTTCAATGCGGATAAGTATAACCTTGCCAGCGGAATATACCTTTATAGAATAATTGCAAAAGATATGTCAGGCAGTAAAGAAATTTTTTCCGAAGTTAAAAAAATGATTCTAATCAGATAAAATAATGAAATATTATATACTAATCATTACAGCTCTGCTTTTTTTGGCAGGCTGCACTGCTGAAGAAAAATATCAGCCGAAAAAAGTTATACTCAAAGACAGCACATTTTCTTTTATAATGATGGATACTTCGGGCTCCGCACTTGTTGAGGGAATCTTGACAATTCGTAAAATGAAAGGCTTTGAAATATCGGGAGATTATAAATTTACAGCCGAATATAATACGGATTTTGCAGGATATCAGACTATGAAAGGGGAGTTTACGGGAACAGTAGATACACTGCAGAGATATTTCATAAGAACAAATCCGAAACTCGAAGATAATTGCATCTTCTTTAAATACGAAATAAAAAGGGATTCAATTCACGGCATCTGGTACTACTCCACTATAATGGGTAAAAAATCCGAAGGTCCCCTCTCCCTTAAACAGTAAACAGTTCAGCCATCAGCCATCAGCTATTCCCCCCCCTTTTCCATTGTTTAAATCCTTTAATAATGCTATGTTTGACAAATGTATGACTTCGAAAAAGCCAAAAAGTTAATAAAACAAAGCGAAAAAATAATTATTACAACCCATCTTGTTCCTGACGCAGACGCAATCGGATGTGAATTTGCAATTTATGAATATCTAATGCAGCAGGGGAAATCATCTGTTATAATAAACCATTCTCCGACTCCCGAAAACCTTCTCTTTCTCGATGAAAATCAAATAATTAAGTTTTTTAGAGATAACATCCCCGGAAATACCGGACTTATACTTAATGCTGACCTGATTATAATTGTAGATACTAACGAATATTCCCGCCTGCGAACTATGCAGGAATCCGTTGAAAAATCCAAAGCAAAGAAAATCTGTATAGACCATCATATCAGTTCACAAAACAATTTTGACCTAAACATTTCCGACCCTGAAAGTCCCGCCACTGCCCAGATATTGTATGAAATATTTTATGCTGAAAATCCCGGAATAATCACAAAAAAAATTGCGGTTAATCTCTATGCCGGAATTATGACCGATTCAGGCTCGTTCAAATATCCCCGAACTACACGCCGTACATTCGAAATCTGTGCCGATTTAATCGGACGGGGTGTCGACCCTGTAGATATATATGAAAAAATCTACTGCGACCTAAGCATGGGAAAAGTCAGATTATTTGGCAGATTTATCAGCGGACTCGAATACTTCGACGGCGGAAGAGTGGTAATCGGAACGGTTACTCTGAAAGATTTTCGGGAACTCGGACTCGGTATTCAGGATGTGGAAGGATTCTCGGGATTTTTAATGGAAATAAGAGACGTAATTGCAGGATTTGTAATAGTAGAGCTTGAGCAGTCTATAAAAATATCATTCCGTTCAAAGGGTGACATCTATATGAATGAATTTGCCAAACGATTTGGCGGGGGAGGACATAAAAACGCCGCCGGTGCCTATGTAGAAAAAACAAATATCGAAGAACTCAAAAAAAAGATTATTAGTGATTTTTTAACTTTTTAAACCCGTTTATTTCCCAGCCC
>VGWA01000030.1 GCA_016873795.1 Ignavibacteria bacterium | reverse complement strand
GGAGAGGAAAGAAAGAAAATTTTTAATTATTAACTAAATATAAAAAAAATGGCACTAATAGACGTAATTAAATACTTTGACGAAACGGGCAAAGTAATGGTACACAGAGAACCGCAATCAGGTTCAGCGAGCTACAGGCTCGGCACACAATTAATTGTTCAGGAAACACAGTCAGCACTTTTTTTCAGAGACGGAAAGGTGCTTGATGCTTTCGGTCCCGGCAGGCACACATTAACGACGGAAAACATACCTTTCTTAACAAAATTAGTCGGTATTCCTTTCGGCGGCACATCTCCGTTTCAGGCGTCGGTATATTTTATTTCAATGAAAAAATTTATTGATTTGAAATGGGGTACAAAATCCCCTATTAATTTCCGCGATGCGGAATTAACATATGTTCAGCTCAGAGCTTCGGGAAAATTTTCGATGAGAATAATTGACGCACGTCAATTTTTAATTGAAATTGTTGCAACGCAGGGATTATACGATACCGGACAAATAGAAGATTATCTCAGAGACGGTATTGTTTCAAGATTAAACACAATTTTAGGTCAGAATATTAAGACAATATTCGACTTAGGACAATATTATCCTCAGATAGAATCCGGAGTAAAAGCTGCAGTTTCTGATTTCTTTAATTCCATGGGAATAGAGTTAACAGATTTCATAATAGCCGGGATAGTACCGCCGGAGGAAGTACAGGAAAAGATAAACGAGAGGAGTTCGATGGGAGCAATCGGCAATTTAGACGCGTATATGAAATTCAAGACAGCTCAATCAATGGAAAAAGCGGCAGAAAATCCGTCAGGAGGAGCAGCGGGAATAGGAGCAGGACTTGGAGCAGGAATGGTTATGGCGAACATAATGGGACAGCAATTTCAAAACATGCAGCAATCCGGACAGCAGCAAAGCGGACAAACTGAACCCAAGAAAGAAGAAAAAATGTCGGCGGAGGAAATAATGAGTACAATTGAAAAATTAGGGAAAATGAAAGAAGCAGGATTAATAACGGAAGAAGAATTCAACACGAAGAAAAAGGAACTGCTGGCAAAGATGTGATTAGGGATTAGTTTTATGAGTTATGAGTTATGAGTGACAAGGGGTTGGGGGGAAGAAAATATTTTTTAATTATTACAAAGAACAATGGAAAATATTGTCACATCAACGATTATTTGTCCTCAATGTGCGGGTGAGAACAAATTTCCCACGGACGAAAAATTCATCGATTGTGAATTCTGCGGTTCGGCAATTTACATTGACAAGCGAAAAGTTGTTACGCACTATATGGTAAACTGCAACTTTACAAAAGAGAGAGCGGACGGCAATTTACGAAGGTGGATGTCCGGAAATTTTCACGTTAAGGATCTGGACAAGAATGCGCAGGTTACAGCAGTATATTTTTACTATTTTCCGCTATGGTACATAAAAATAAAAGACACAAGCACTGAGAGAATATATCTGCAGCCGGCTCATTCAACTTCAATTTCGGAAATAAAGAATATAGATATTCCCGCAGGCAACTTAAAATTATTTCAAAAAAAAGAGCATAACATGAAGGATTTTATAAATCCGGATATACAGTTATCGGCGGCTCAAAGCTGGCTTAAAAGTTCAGGCGTTCCGGTTGAAAACGCTACAGAAACAAGTCTCGTTCATATACCCTTATATCAATTTTATTATAATTACAACGGCAAACAATATACGGCGATAGTAGAAGCCTCTTCCGGAAAAGTATATGCAAATACATGGCCTGCCAAGAGTGAAACACCTTTCAGGTTACTTTTCGGAAGCAGTATAGGATTATTATTGCTTGCGAGCATATTAAGTTTAATCGTTGCTCTCGCAGCGAGTGACGGAAGCGAGGGGTGGATATTTCTTTACGAGGTAATAAAAGTATTTCTTTACATTCTAATTTTTATTCCTCTTGTAATCATAGCATATATTATAGCCAAAAAAGTATAAAAAAATAAAACATGAACAATTCGACAGAGCAGACAATTACAGAACAGGCAATCAGATTAAAAAAAGAAAAAGTAATTAAGGGAATAGTTTGTCCTTCCTGCAACGGCGAGCTTGACCTTGCAGAGGGTTTAAAAACCTTTAACTGCAAGTATTGCGGAACATTATTAGCGGTTAAAGGATTAAGCGGAACACTGAAATATTACGTACCGAAAAAAATCAACAGAGACCAGGCAATACAGAAGGCATATCAATGGCTTGCGACAGGAATCTCCAAGGCATCGGGTTTAGCCAAACAGTCACAGATAACCGATGCATTTCTTGTATTCATTCCCTACTGGCGTGTTACCGCCGATGTGGTCGGGTGGGTACTCGGGCAGGAAAAAAGAACACGCACTACAAACAACCGTACTGAAACTTATTATGTTGACGTAGAAAAAAAGATTCAGCAGACTTACGATAATACTTTTTCAGCATGTAATGTATCTGAACTCGGAGTAAACTGGGTAAATCTGATGGGTGACGAAATAAAAGCAGTAGATTTTGATACTTTACAGAACGAAGGAATGGTTTTTAACATAATATCTTCAGAAAAAGAAATTACCGATTATGCGGAAACACAGTTTAAGAACAGCGCAAGAAGCACAGCAAGGGTTGACAGGATTTCTTTTGAGCATTACAACCTTGTGAGAAAGAACGTTTACATTGTATATTATCCTTTATGGATTATCCGTTATCAATATCAAAATAAAATTTATCAGGTTGTTGTTGACGGAGAAGACGGTTCAATATGTTACGGTAAAGCTCCCGGCAACAATTTATACAGGGCTGTTATAGGTATTCTGGGAACCGTGGCGGGAATGTTTTTAATTACATTTTTAGGCGGATTTTTGTTTGGTGCAAATAAATTTTCGGTCGGTGTTTTTGTCGTAGCATTTGTAGCCGGTTTTGCTTTAATAAGTTCAGCTTATAAAAAGTTCAGATACGGTGCGGAAATAGAAGAAGGCACGGGCATAGTACAAACAGGACAGCCGCAAAAAACCAAATCAAAGCAAAAATCACAAGGTACGGGTTTCAGTGCAAGTGTTTTGACTGAAGCAGCAAATAACATCGGAATTTCTGTTCCGTTCGGAATTGGAAATAATAAGTAGAATAACATATAACATATAACATATAACATATAACATAAAATATATAATATATAACATATAACATAAAAACATAGAATATAGAATATAGAATATAGAACGTAGAACATATAATATATAATATATAATATATAATATAGAACATATAACATAAAAACATATAATATATAACATAGAATATAGAACATAGAAAAATAGTAAATTGGAAATAGTAAAAGGGAAATAGATAGAGAGGGGAAAGATTTACGAAATTCGAGATAAATATTAAAAAATAAAAAATGTAAATGTAAAATGGATTTTAAATTAGTTTCTTTAAGCTGCAAAAAATGCGGCAGCGGATTAGTAGTCAGTTTTAATGACTTTGTGACATATTGCACGAGCTGCGGAAGCGGATTTGAAATAACAGACGGCGAAATGCATCCGGTTGAAATAAACTTCGCTGCTCCCGCAATAAGAAAAGGAAGCAAGGAAAATGCAGAGTTAACATACAAACCTTTCTGGTTAGTAAGAACTTACATAAATCTATATGAGCGGAAAGCTGCGGGGCTGATGAATAAATTATTCAATAAAAATGAAGGATTTGCACAGGATGTGATATTTTATATCCCTGCTTTTTACTGCAGTCTGGAAAGTTTAAAAAATATCTCACAGAATTTTACAATGAATAATCCTTTTCCATCTCCTCAAAAATATAACACAAAACTGACTGGATTCGCATACGGTAAAGAAGACGCTAAAAAATTAGTTGAATTTATATTTATCTCATTCGAGGCGGAAAAATCGGATATGTTAAAAGAGTTAAAATACAAAATAGATTTCAAATCATTCGAAATAATCGGAGTACCGTTTTATAAGATATCAGACAATGCATATAAGGATGCAGTAATGGGAATAGAGATACGCGTTTAGTACAGTAAAGTTGTCTTGTCCTGAAACAGGTTGACAGAATTTAACAACCTTGCTATGAACGGAAGCCAGGACATATAGGAAACTAACAAATAAAGGGATAAATAAAAAAGCCGTATCGGGAGATACGGCTTTTTTATTTTGATGTATCAAAAAGGTTACTTTATGACAACCATCTTCTTTGTTTCCGTGTAATACTGGGTTTCCAACCTGTAGAAATATACTCCGCTTGGAAGATACGAGGCGTTGAAGTCGGTTTCGTAATATCCCGCAGTGCGGTATTCATTAACCAGTACTTTTACTTCCTGACCGAGATTGTTGTAAACAGTAATTTTCACATTGGAATTTTTAGCAAGGTCAAATCTTATTTTTGTCAGAGGATTGAATGGATTCGGATAATTCTGATGCAATGCAAATTTATCAGGTATGTTTGTGTTGATTTGGTAAATACCTATAGCTGACCTATTTCCTATAAAAACATCATCAACATTACTCCAAAGTCCATTGATACTAACATCCATATTATATCTCCAAGCAATGTAAATTGTTTGTCCTGTATAAATAGAAAGATCGAATTTAAACTCAGTCCAAACATTGTTTGAATCAAAACTAAATAATGTTGCAATTTTCTCAAGAGTAGCAACAGGAACAGGAGCATACAATGCCCATATTTGTAAAGAATCTGAATAGGGCTGAAGTGGTGGACGACTACCAAACATTAACCAGAAAATTAAACTATCTCCCGTTTGTATATTTAAACTATCAGTAATTACCCAATCATCCGCAATACCGCTACTACCTCCTGCTGACCATGGAATTGTTAAAGCTCTGTGTCCACTATGAGCAAGAGCGAAAACATTGACACTTGTACCTACATACCCAGTTCCCGAATCTCTTACAGCCCAATCCCTTCCAGGACCACCCCATGGGTCCAGATCGTATTTCGACCAGTTTGGAGGGAGACTATCGGATTGGAATCCAGTGTTTTCAAAATTTTCATCTACCAAAATTCTTTGTGAATAAGCATTAGTGAAAATGAAAATTCCAAATAACAATATTAGAAGTACTTTTTTCATGTTTACTCCTTTTTTTAAAGTTAATAAATATTATTTAAGAATAACAAGTTTTTTAGCAATGGTTGAATTATTTATTTCAAAATTACAGAAATATATTCCTGAAGTTAGTTGTGTTCCATCAAAAGGAATAATGTATTCTCCCTTTTCGTAATACATATTTGTTAATGTTATTATATATTTCCCAATGTATAAAGTTATTGATGGGTTATTTTTATTAAATAAATTTATATAGAGTTAAATATTTTTAAATTTCATTTCTTTTTATTGATTCCTCCTTTTCTAATTTTTTCCTGTAATTTAATCAATGCATTTAATAAGTTCTCAGGTCTTGGAGGGCATCCGGAGACATAGACATCAACCGGCAAAAACTGGTCAATTCCCTGAACGACTGAATATGTGCGGTACATTCCGCCGCTTGAAGTACATACACCCATAGCGATTACCCATTTCGGTTCTGCCATCTGGTCATAGATTTTTCTTACTACTTTTGCCATTTTATATGTTGTAGTACCCGCTACAATCATAACGTCCGACTGACGCGGAGAAAAGCGGAAAACCTCGCTGCCGAATCTGGAAATATCGAATCTCGGTCCTGCCGTATGCATCATTTCGATTGCACAGCAGGAAATCCCCATCGGCATGGGCCAGAGGGAGTTTTTCTTGCACCAGTTAATCATAGCATCGAGTTTCGATGTTATGAAGCCGTCTCTATTTAGTTTTTCTTCTAAGCCCAAGTTTATTATCTAATGTATAATAATTTAGCTGATAGCTGATGGCTCAATATATGTTTTTCAATGTAGAATTTAAAATGTAGAATGCAGAATTATGAGTAAATTATTTAATTTTTTTAAAATTATTTTTAGTCGTTAATATTATCCTGTTAATAAGTTTTGCCAATTCTATACAATCCGTGAGTAAAGAACCGTGTAACTTTTCGCTTATATAACCACTGTCTTTTAAAAGATTAAGCCAATACTGTGTTTCTCTGATTTCTTTCAGTGCAATTCCGAATTTGTTTATAAAATCGCTTTTTGATACAGCAGATTGTGCTTCATTAACGTTTGCTCCGATTGATGTTCCGCTCCGCATTATTTGTTTTGAAAGGATATATTCCTTTTTTTCGTCATTTAAATACTGATGCAGTTTAACAATTCGGACGGCAAATTTATAACTTTTATCAAGGACAAGATTTTCTTTTAGAGCTTCTTTTTTCATTAATATTGTGTAATGTGTGAATCTTCAGTGTCAGTCCCATTTGAGTACGTCTTTTTTGTATTCGTATATGAGTCCGACAGCAAGTAAAACAATAAAAATCATAGCAACTATAAAAGCATATAACATTTTTTCTCCATTCAAATTCAAAAAAGACACCGCCCAGGGATAGAGGAAAACAATTTCAATATCGAAAACAATAAAACTAACGGCAACCATATAGAATTTCACAGAGAATTTTTCTCTTGCCGTTCCTACGGGTTCCATACCGCTTTCATAGGGAGAAAGTTTTTCACGGTTTGGCTTACGAGGACCGAATAATGTCGAGAATCTGATAAAGACAACAGCAATGACTAATGCAATAGTCATTATGATTACTATCGGAATATAATCAGTAAGCATACTCAAAACCAATTAAAAATTAACAATTAAGAACTAAAAACAAAAAGCAAATAGTAAAAAAACAGTATATAATAATTAAAGGAACAGAGTTTGATGTTCAAATATAACTTTTTTATATAATAAAAAAAATAGCGAAAACGAATAGTAAAAAGCAAATTAAAAAAATATTGTATGGATGTATGGATGTATGGGTGTATGGATGTATGGATGTATGGATGTATGGATGTATGGAATAGGAAGAATTATTTCTTATTTTTCTTTTTTTCAAGAATGACGCCGCCTATATATACAAATATTATCGCAAGAAGAAACAAGTTGGCAAAAATCGTAATGTTTTTTCCGAGATAGAATGTTTCCGGATAGAATTTAAGTTCGAGTTTATGCACTCCTTTCGGAACAACGACGCTTCTGAATAAATAATTAGTTTTATAAATTTCGGTTTCATTTCCATCGATATAAGCTTTCCAGCCTGCAGGATAAAAAATTTCACTCAGAAAAAGAAGATTATTTCCGCTTGCGTTAACTTCATAATCAAGGTTATGAATATCGGCATTTAGAAGTTTTGCGTATGCAGACGAATCCGCCGGTTCTATATTTTTATTTATATCATTTTCAAAAAAAGCAATTTCACGCGGATTAAAGTTCATTTGTTTTATGTTATTCAGAATTTCAATATCTTTGGCAACCTTATAGAAATTCACAAAAAAGGCTCTCGGCAAATTATAAGTATTCTCAAGCAGCATACGGCTACCTTTGAAGACAGGTTTGAAATTCGTATCGGGCATAGGTTTATCCGTAATAACATATTTCACATTACCGAGACTTAACAGCAACGGGTTTCTGTCTCCTACAACATCTCTCGCATCCTGATAGATTCTCATTTTAGCGCCCTGATATCCGTGAAACTGATGAAGTCTGAAGTAGGCATATTTATTATTATACGGAATGGTTCCTTCATTAATTTCAACTACTCTGAACGTGTAGGTATTTGGATTGTTAGACAATATCCACTTAACATAGTCAGGTTCATTTTTAAAAGATTCTTCTTTTTGTTTTTTATCCTGCCAGTGCATAGTTTTGGATGTAACCATAAACAAGTCAATAAAAATAAGCAGAATTATCAAAACAGCAAACAACTGAGCAGGTATTTTTCTCTTAATGAAAAGCAAGGAAATTCCGATAGTAAGCATAATGAGAATGGAACTGACGCGCATTTCCTTAACTACCAGGGAATAAGCCGTCGCACCGAGCTGTTTCAATGCCGGTGTAAGTTGCTGCGGATTAACACCACTTGCCAGCTCTCTTTGAGCAGCAGGTCCGTTTAATACAGCCGAGACATAAGAATTTTCAAATCCGATAAAAGCAATAATAAACATTAACGCCCCTATTCCGAATAAAACATAAAGAACGTTAATCTGTTTTCTGTGAACCGTGAACTGTGAACCGTGAACTGTTACGGCTTCAAAGATCGTTTTCAATCCGAATCCGGCAAGAATAACAAAAGCGATATCGAAGTAATACAGAATCATAACGGGAGCACGGAAGCTGCTAAAGAATGGAAAATATTTAAAAAACAAATCGAACAGCAGCGGAAAATTTTTCCCAAAAGACAGAATAAGAAAAAGGAATGACGTTACGGACAATGCCTGAACGAAAATATTTTTTCTGAAATTAAAAACAATCCCGACAATTGCAAGAGCTGCCGTAACAATTCCGAAATATACGGGTGAATCCGTAAACGGCATTTGTCCCCAGTACAAGTAAGCCGGTCTGCCTTCGACTTCAACATTTCCAAAGCCGTAATACGAAGGTATGAAAAATGTCATTACCTCGCCGGGACTGAATGACCAGTTTGTAGCATACTCATAATCGAGAGGAGAATCTTTTATTTGAGATGTCAGAGGGTTTTCGGGTGACAACCTTGACTCGATAGACGGTAAACCTCTCATTGAATATTTATTATATTCTTTAACGGACAATAAAATATCAGCATCCATCAAAAGAGAAACTACAGAAGCAAACAGAAACAATATTATTGCCCGGAAAACTGCGGTTACATTTTCTTTTTTAATCAACGAAGCCAGCAACTCATATAATAAATATAAACCAATCATCAGATACGAATAGAAGAGCATCTGAATATGGTGATGCATCAACTGGATATGAAGAGTCACAGTCAGCAGCACAAAAAAAAGTAAAATTTTATACTTTCCCGGTGTTATACTCTGTTTATTTTTATTTAAGTCAATAATTTTATCAATAAGCAGCAATATTAAAGGAAACACAGCCAATGTCATCATTTTAGTATGGTGACCTACAATAATCAGCTGAACAATCGGGGTAATAAAGACAGCGGCAATTCCGCAATAAAGTGCTATTAATTTATTGTTGAATTTATTTCTTGCATATAAATAAAAGGCAACGGCAAAAATAATGTAATAGAAGAAAGTCATAAGGAAAAAATTACCGGATGTTTTCGGAAAATTAACGATAGTATCAACAAGATATGTAGTAATATCGTACATTCTCGGAAGGCCTGTGGTCAATGATGCAAGTGACGGCATTCCGACAAATATATACGGAAGCCAGAGCGGATAGATACCTTCTTTTTTTGCATCATCGAGGTACGTATTAAACGCATTTGCGGCATCGTGGTCACCGCCCGAAAATGTTTTTCCGCCGAACAATCCGCCTGAAAAGACAAAAAGCAATAAAAGGATTATTATACCGACAAAGATATAGTCCGTCCATTTGTTTTGAAGAAGTTCATTAAACTTAGTCAAATTAATATCAGCGGAAGATTTTGTCTGTTGTTTTTTAGATTTAACTTTTACTTTTACCATAAATTACATTATTTTAATGTTTCAAAATAACATAAAATAAATTACTAATAAATTCAAAAGAGAGATATAAGTTACAGAGACACGAGTCGATGAAATTAAAAAGAGCAATACGTTTCATTACTTTTGCTTAAACAACTTCGTGGTTACAATCACACAGATTTCCCGGAATTGCCTGTGTTGATAAATTAACTATGCTGACAAAGGAAGAGTAAGAGATAAATAAAAACAGAAGTAAAGTCAGATATTTATAAATTGATAACATTTAAATTTGTGTGTAATTTGAAAGTTATTACAGACACAGAAGTCTGTTAATGTCAGAAAAGAACAAACAACCGAAATTTAAATGGGAATTGTCGAAAAGCAGGCGATAAGGAATACAATAATATCATACGCAGGTGTTGCATTAGGATATTTAAACATAGTTTTACTTTTTCCCGCTTTTTTCACAACGGAACAGTTCGGATTAATACAATTATTAATAGGTGCTTCAGTAGTATTCGCTCTTTTATCGCAAACAGGGCTTGTAAACATAATAACAAGATTTTTCCCGTTTTTCAAAACCGAAGACAAGAATCATTCAGGATTTTTAACATGGGTAACGACAATCACCATATCCGGTTTTATTGCAATATCGGTATTATACATATTATTCCGCCCTTTAATTGTCAATGCTTACATTGAAAACTCCGCTCTTTTCGTAGAATATTTTTATTTTGTAATTCCCCTTTCCTTTTTCACAATAACATTCAACATACTGGAAGTTACTGCCAGGGTTGTATTCAGAACCGTATTCACAACATTATTAAGAGAAGTCGGTATCAGGCTGTTAACTACGATTGGAATACTGCTTAAAATTGCGTCCGTAATTGATTTCAATCAGTTTGTTTATTTTTATCTTTTTACTTACGGATTTTGTTCCTTTTTAATTCTGATTCAGCTTATAATTTCAAAAGAATTCAAATTCAAGATTGATTTTCTTTCGATTAACAGGACAAAAGTTTTTGAGATGTTAAAATACGGAGGGTTTACGCTTATCTCAAGCGCTTCGATGATGATTGGAGAAAAACTTGACGGATTAATTTTAGGAGCAATGGCAGGGTTATCGATTGTAGGGGTTTACTATACTTATTTATACATTGCAACCGTAATTTACATGCCCACAAGGAGTTTGAATAAAATAACAGTTCCGATTATAGCGGGTATGTGGAAGGAAAACGATATAAAGGGAATTTCGGAAATCTACAGAAAATCTTCGTTGGTTCTGATGGTACTTGGTACGATTATTTATCTCGGAATCATTGTCAACGAAGACAACCTGATGTTTTTTTTCGGCAGAAAACCTGCTTATGCAGATAACTTCAATATTTTTCTTTTACTTGGGTTAGCTTTTTTGATAGATACAACACTCGGATTGAGCTCCGAAATAATTTATACTTCGGCAAAATACAAGTTTGACACTTTATTTAACATTATTTTACTTGTAACAAGCGTAGTAGCAAATTTAATTTTAATACCTATTTTCGGCGGTGTAGGAGCAGCAATAGCCATACTAATAACATTTGTTATTTTTAATTTTCTGAAGTGGATATTTTTAAAGTTGTCATATAAAATACAGGTCGTGAGTTACAAGCACCTGATAATAATCATAATAGGTGTGACAACATATTTGTTAAATTTCATAATACCAAAAATACAAAACGTTTTCATCGATATGGCAATAAGAAGCATAATCGTATCGGTTTTTTATTTTTCTGCCGTATACATTTTCAGAATATCGGACGATATAAACAATAAAATTAAAAAATACTTAAGATTTCACAAATCATAAAGAATGAACTGTAAAATTTGCAATAGCGACGCGTGTTTTTTTGCCGAGGCAAAAATATTATTTAAATACAAAATTAAATATTTTAAATGCGAAAGCTGCGGATTCATACAAACAGAAAAGCCATACTGGCTCGAAGAAGCATATTCCGAGGCAATTAATGAAAGCGACATTGGATTGCTAAAGAGAAACATTGAAATAACAAAAGTAACAAGGGCGGTGATAAAAACATTTTTCGGAAAAAAAGGGAAATATATGGATTACGGAGGCGGGTACGGAATATTTGTAAGGCTTATGAGAGATTCAGGTTTCGACTTTTACTGGTACGACAAATGCTGCAAAAATTTATTTGCCGGAGGATTCGAAGCCGTTACCTGCATCGAACAGGAAAAAAAGCAGTTCGAGTTACTGACCGCCAATGAAGTATTCGAACATCTGGAAGAACCGATAGGAGAAACGGAAAAAATGCTGGACTTTTCAACTAATATATTTTTCACAACTGAATTAATTCCGAAACATTATCCAAAGCCGGATGAGTGGTGGTATTATGCAACCGACCACGGGCAGCATATATCCTTATACAGCCTTAATTCATTGAAAGCCATTGCAAAAAGATTCAAATTAAATTTATACACAAACGGAAAAAATTACCATTTACTGACATCAAAAAAATTAATTTCATTCATATATAAAATAATTACTTTTCCTTACATACCCGACTTATTAAACCCTGTTACGAAGAGAAAATCTTTTCATGATGATGACTACGAAAAGGCAATCGGGAAAATCAGTAAGAGATGAGAAACTTTTAGCGTACGGAAGGAGGGATTACCGTGAAGTAAATGGTTTACGGATGAAAGAGAATGAAAGTACTATTTGACCATCAAATATTTGTTTTACAGAAGTACGGCGGAATATCAAAATATTTTTACGAACTGATGAAAATTTTTTCCGCTGACAATAATCTGGACATATATTTTTTTCAGGGATATAACATCAACAGTTATCAGTTATCAGACATCGGTTGTCAGTGTTCAAAAAATCTCAAATATTATTTCAGCAGAAAGGCTCCTGAAATAATGAAAGCAAGGCTCTTATATCTTGAAATCAACAAAATAATTTTTAAATTAAAATTTTCAAAAACCGGCGCGGATTTTATATATCATCCGAGTTATTACAACAATATTTTAAAAAAATTCAAGGGAAAAGTTATTGTAACGGTGCACGATATGACGCACGAACTTTTTCCGGAATATTTCAGCAGACTCGATAAAACACCGAAATGGAAAAAGGAGATTTTCCGAAGGGCTGACGGGTTAATATGTATTTCGGAATCCACAAAGAATGATTTACTGAAATTTTACAATATTGAAGAAGAAAAAATAAAAATAATATATCACGGGAATCCAAAACTGCCGGAAGTATCGGCAACGGCAATAGTAAACGAACCATATATTTTATTTGTAGGAGCAAGGAACGGATATAAAAACTTCGATATGCTTTATGAAATATACACACAATCGAGAGAACTTCACGATAGTTACAAGCTGGTTACATTCGGCGGAAGGAATTTTAATCAAATAGAGTTACAAAAAATTAACGAAAGAAGTTTTCAGAACAAAGTTTTAAACATACAGGGCGACGACTCCGTTCTGGCAAATTTATACAAAAATGCATCTGTTTTTGTTTTTCCGTCAAAATATGAGGGATTCGGCTTCCCTATGCTTGAAGCAATGCAGCTTGGTTGTCCGATACTTGCATGCAAAACCAGTTCTCTTCCGGAAATCGGCGGTGAAGCCTCGGAATATTTTGAGCCGGATAATCAGGAAGATATGAAGACAAAATTAATAAATTTACTTCAAAATAAAGAGAGGAGAAATTATTTAACAAGCAAGGGTTATCAGCACGTTAACAATTTTTCCTGGGAAAAATGTGCACGTGAGACAATAAAATTTTACAAATATGTCAGACAGCGATAAAATTAAATATCCGTTAATCAGCATAATTACAATTGTTTTCAACAACAAAGACAATTTAATCAAAACGATTAAAAGCGTTCGGGAGCAGACATATAAAAACATAGAATACATAATAATTGACGGCGGCTCAACAGACGGAACGGCAGATATAATAAAAGAGAATACGGACATAATATACAAATGGGTAAGCGAGCCGGACAAGGGTATATATGATGCTATGAACAAAGGTTTGAGGGCAGCAACGGGAGATTACGTTTTGTATATGAATGCAGGAGACGAGATATATTCACCGGAAACATTATCGAAAATAATTCAACCTTCAGACAAAGTTGATTTTTATTACGGGGATACTGAATTAACGGATACATCGGGGAAGAGTTACGGAAAAAGAACGCTTAAAACTCCTCCCGATAATCTTACATGGAAAAAGATGATAGACGGAATGGTAGTTACTCATCAGTCAATCATTGCTAAACGGGTAATATGTCCTGAATACGACTTAAAATATCCATACTGTGCGGATATTGACTGGACAATCAAGGTTTTGAAGAAGTCAAAAAAAACAGTAAACACGAAGAAGATACTATCGAAATTTCTCATTGGCGGATATTCGAGAAAGAATACTATAAAATCATTAAAGGAAAGGTACAGAATATTAAGAACACATTTTAATATATTTGCGGTATTATTAAATCACGTAAAGTTATCATTTAAATTCGGGATATATATAATAAGGAACAAGAGAATTTTATAAAGTTAACAAATAACATACGAGCATATAAAAAGAGACAGCACTTTATTAAAAAAACGTGTACAAAGTTTAATTTCAGCCTGAAATTTTTTCCGCTGTAACAAGAATTCCCGTACCTTTCTCATTTACTGTACTGACATCGAGGCACATCAGAAAGAGAACAGGAATAAGTGTAAACAGATAATAGAATGGAAGCAATAAAACAAATAATTTTGATTTTCCCACAATTGAAATCGGATATTTAATTCCCAGTTTCCAGGAAAAGCTTCCAAATTTTCCGTAAGAATATTTAACCTTAATATTATTAAATCCGGCTTTTTTCAGCTTGGCAGTAATTTCTTCTTTCGAATAACCGTTTCTTGCATGTTCCTCAATAAAGCTTTCATCTTCGTGTGAATGAGTATCGCTGCCCCCCATATCGGATGGTGTATTTATAAGGATTTTTCCTGAATTTTTAAGAGCTTTATAAAAATTATTTAGAACTATTTGGTCTTCGTGAATATGTTCCATAACATCAACAGACAAGATAAAATCAAATTTATTTTCATATTCTATTTCCAGAAGATTTTCCGTCTTAAAAAAAACATTTTCAAATCCGCATTTTCCGAAAAAATAATTGCAGTCATTTACCTGTTCTTCTTTTACGTCAACCCCAAGAATTTTACAGTTTTTAAAACATTTAGCAAGGAAATAATCATACTGTCCGAATCCCATTCCTGCATCATAAATACAGACATTATCATCTTTATTCAGTAAGCTTTTAATTTCCCTTCTTACGTGCCAGCTTCTCAGGAACATTAAATCAAGAAGCATATAAAATATTTTTCTCAGAAAAGTATTTTTTGAAACTGTTTTAGCAAAGATATTTTTAACAGAGTCGTATTTCATTTTAAAAATTATTTATTCCCGACAAGTTTTTCTATGTTATTAACAAGAGTTTCCCAGGAATATTTTCCTTTTAAATTTTCTATATTTTCAGAAAGTTGATTTTCAAGAGAAGATTCGCAGAATTTTATTATTGCTTCGGCAATCGCATCAGAATCATGCGATTTGACTATTAAACCTGTTTTTTCGTTTATTACATCTTCAGAAATTCCTCCTACATTTGTTGCAATTACAGGAATATTATAGTAGTAACATACAAGAACAATACCGCTTTGTGTAGCGTCAATATACGGCAATACGACACAATCGCAAGAGGAAAAGAAATATCTGACATAAGTATCAGGTACAAAGTCAGATATAACAAAGATGTTATTATTTAATTTCAGTGAATTAATTTTTTCAATATAAGGTTTTTCATCTTCATAAAATTCGCCTACAATCAGCAGTTTAAGTTTAATTTTAGTAAGCACTTTTGGCATTGCTTCGATTAAATAATTCAGTCCTTTATATTTTCTTATGTATCCGAAAAATAAAATAATATTATTGTTTAATATATTAATATTATAATCTGAAGCAATTTTTTCTTTTGCTTCCTTTTTTGAGACTTTATCACCGAAAATATTATACAACGGATGGGGGCTTAGTACAAAAGGTTTATTTTTTTTGTTTAATTTTTTTAAATCACGTTCAACCGATTTTGTATGAACAAGAAAATAATTAACCGTACTGAAAACAATTTTAGTTAAAATCTTATCCCCTGTTCTTTTTTCATGCGGAATAACATTATCGCATATGAATAGTACTTTAGTTTTTCTGAAAATTTTAGCAATAAAAGATATTGTAAAAAAGCATGGCGCAAAGAAAGGCATCCAATACCTGTAAATCAATAAATCAGGGTTTTCTTTTCTAATTTTGAGAGCGGTTAAAATCCAGTTAAAAGGATTTATTGAATCTATCGTAACGGTATTCTTTTCATCGGGTATTTTATATTCGGGATTGGACCTCTCAAACTGTGTTTTTCCGGGGAATAAAAAATTCGGATACTGTCTTTTAAAAGAAAACATTTTAACGATATGAGATTCCTGAAGGTATTTAAACAAAATTGCATTCAATTGTGCCATAGCACCTCTCATAGGGAATGCAGTACCGATTATTATAATTTTCATAAATAGTAAAAAAAAATATCCGAATGAAAACGGATTATTCCATAAATATTATAAAAATATCTTAAATGTGTTAAAATTCAAAGTCAAAGGGGAAATAATTTCCTTAAAAATTACGAAAGAAACTCATAAGGGAGAAATATGCGGATATTTTAAGAAAGAGTTATTTTATTAATAGCATTTTTTTTACTGAAGAATATTCCTTTGTGGAAAATCTAATGAAATAAAAACCGCTGCAATTTTTTCCTGCATTCCAAACATACTCATAGGTACCCGGATTCAGATAACCGCTTATAATATTTTCAATTTCCCTTCCTAGTACATCATAGACCGAAAGATTTACAAATGCACGATTTGGAATATCAAATTTAATTTTAGTAACAGGGTTAAAAGGGTTCGGGTAATTCGGATATAAATCAAACTTAACAGGAATAGTCGGGTTAACAAGTGACAAACTGCTTGGATAAACAGTAAACATCCAAACAGATGACCAGGAACTACTTCCCATTTGGTTAATTGATTTTACTCTCCAGAAATAAGTCAAAAGATTCTGCAATTTTCCGAAAGGTACCTGATAATGCGAGCTATCGGTTGTTGCTGAATCAGTAAGAACAATAAAATTCGACACTGTAGATATTTCAATCCTGTATGATGTTGCATTTGTTGCATTTGCCCAGTCCATCATCGGTGTAATAACAACCCCAACGGCACCGTTGGGTGGATACAAGAGAACCGGGGTTGAGGGGAATTGCATCATACTAAAATTCCATATATCAGACCAACCTCCCGGATAAGTGCCGTTAGATCTTACCCTCCAATAATATAATGAACCGGCATTAAGAAGATTATCGGGAATCTGGTAAACGGTATCAGTTAATGTAACAGAATCCAGTATAGTATTAAAATTAGAATTAGAAGACAATTGAAAAGTATAGCTCACGGCATTAGAAACAGCAGCCCATTTAGAGGTCACAGGACGCGTAAGGTTAACGGAATTATTAAGCGGTAATATCAAATTTGGAGGAGACGGACCCATAGTAGTGGCAAAATTCCATACAGATGACCAATTGCTCACGCCATAAGAATAATTTGCACATACTCTCCAAAAATATGTAAGTCCAATTTGCAATATACCAGGAGGAACATTATACATACAGGTGTCCACTACAGCAGAATCGGTAACTGCATAGAAGTTAGGAGTAGTTGATATTTGGATTTTATAATTAAGTACTGTCGGCAAATTATTCCATACTAATTCCGGTGTAACAGAAACATTATGGCTTCCATTTGCAGGAGAAACAAGAGTCGGGGTAACAGGTGTAAACCCCCCGTTTGTAGTACGAAGCAATTTTCCGTTAGCACCTGCCGCAAAACCTGTATTAGCATTAACAAAATGCACTATAAAAAGGGTATCATAAATGCCGGTTGTCTGATGTAACCAGTTTGTTCCTCCATTATTCGTATAATAAATTGTTCCGTTCATCCCGCATATATAGCCGGTATTATTGTTGAAAAAATACAAATCATGAAAATTAATATTGCTGCTTATTACCTGTGTAAGCCAGCTTGAACCACCATCCGAAGTTTTCAAAAATCTTCCATAAAACCCGGTAACATAACCGGTATTCAAATCAAAGAATTTCACTCTTGTAAGCCAGTTAGTATTTCCCGTATTATATATTGAATAAAACCATGATGAACCCCCGTCGGTTGTTTTTATTATTTGATTTCCCCTGCCAACCGCATAACCGGTATTAACATCCGGAAAATAAACAGACATAATAAAATCATTTGTACACGAAGCTGAGGTCAGCCAGTTATTCCCGCCGTTTGTTGTTTTTCTAATAGAGCCCCAGTCACCGACTAAATAGCCTAAATCCGGGTTAATAAAAAAACCATCAAAATATGCATAGTTAGTTCCGGAATTCTGAGCTATCCAGTAATTTCCAAGGTCAGTAGTTTTATAAATTCCCGGTACAGGATTATACCCGCCGATTAAGAATCCTGTTGTTTGATTTACAAAAACAATTTTGTTAATTCCGTTCGGGCAGCCTGTATTAAGAACATTCCAGTTTACTCCGCAATTTGTAGTTTTAAAAACAACGCCGTATGTCGGACTGCCTCCTGCTGCAAACCCCGTATTCTCATTTACAAAATATACCGTATTAATACGGTAAGTTGTAGGTAACTGAACCTGATACCAGCCAATCTGAGAATAGCAATTAAATGAAATGAGAAATATTATTAGAGATAAAAAACCTTTTTTCATACCTTTTTCCTCCTTTAATCAAACTTAAAGCAAATTAAAATTAAATATCAAGACATTATTTATAGTATAAAGTATTTTTCAGAGTGATACTACAAACACAATATATTTATTGAATATCAGATATTAACAAAATTCTGAAATGTTAATATTCGTAGCCGATGGAGAAAGTGATTTCACCCCTGTAATCTTTGTTTTCGTTAAATAAATCTTGTATGTTAGTACTTTTAAGATAGCGTGATTCAACTCTGATATATGCTTTTTCAACGGGTTTATATTCGAGTCCGAGTGTTAGTCCAAAAGCTTTAAGACCCTGGAGTTCAGTCGGTGATGAATTGAACGTTCCGGAAAGATATCCGCTCGGGTCATCGAGAAACTCTCCTCTCAGAGCAACGTTAAATTTAGGAGTAACTTTGTATCTTGCTGTTACAAAGCCGCCCGTCATATATGCCGTTGCCTGAGGGTTACTTAATTTAGATTTCTCCTGAAATCCAAAATCAACGCTGCCGACCAAATCGATTTTTTCGGAAGGTGAATATGTTACAAACAAATTATTATGAAGTCTGTATTTTGCATTAAGAGAATCGGGCATTTCATTACCAAACAGGTTGCTATAGTTAATACTCACATTTTCAAACGGTCTATAGTATAACTGAAGTCCGACGGTTTTACTTTTATTATTATCCGAAAATGTATTAAATCCGTTAACCAGTACCATACCCGCAGAAAATTTTTCAGAGAAATCATAATTTATTTTTATTCCCATCTCATAAAACGGTTCATAATAAGACACAAGCGAAAATGAGCTAAGGTAGTTATCTTTCGGAAACGATTCAAACCCAAGATGTGAAAGAAACAAACCTGCATCAAACCAAAAATTTTTCCACGGCGAAACTCCAACGTTTGCCTGCTGTACATACCTGAAGTCATCGGGTCCGTTGAAATCAGGTATATCTCCCCAGTTAACCACAAGGTTGCCCCTTATTATTTCAGAATTATATGAAGCGGAAAGCTGGGCAATATTGACTCTGAACTGATCGCGGTATGGTGAGATACTGACAAACCGCCGGGGATTAGTACCCTTATCCGAATCAGTAGCATAGTAAACATCAAGATACGCACCGAAATCAAGTTCATCGGGAATTTGAGGTTTTAGAGAATTGGTTATAAATGAAATAAACAGGATAACAAAAAAAATTATTTTAATTGTTTTCATAGAGTTTTGTTTATTAAAAATAAATAACTTTTAGTAAATAAGAAATGTTAATAATGTATAATCCAGACTGTGTAATAATTTTTTACAACTCAGAGACCAAGGACGCAATTAAGTTATAAGTTATCAGTGAACAGATATCGGGAAATTTTCAACGCTTGGGGTACGGTTTTTAAGCTGATTTAATCAGGGAGTGTTATTATATTTAAATTTAAATGATAATATCAATTCCAATGTATTCCTTTCAATAATAACTAATAAATCTAATTATTTAAAATTTTATGAGCGCAAAATTATCACAGACAGCAGAAAATCTGATACCTTCCGAAATCAGAAAAATATCGGCAGCGGTAGACAAAAGAAAAGAGCAGGGAGAAAAATTATTTAATTTCACGATCGGGGATTTCGATTCCAAAGTATTTCCAATTCCGGAAGGTTTAAAAGAAGAAATAAAAAAAGCATACGATGAAAATCTGACAAATTACCCTCCTACACCCGGAGTTTCAGATTTACGTAAATCTATCTCGGAATATATGAAGCTGCGCGGAGGTTTCGAATTTTCACCGGAGGAAATACTTATAGCAAGCGGCGGGAGACCGATATCCTACACTGTATTTAAGACTCTGATTAATCCCGGAGAAAATTTCATTTATCCGGCCCCTTCATGGAACAACAATTGTTACGTTAATTTAATGGACGCAAAACATATTGCAATAGAAACGAAACCGGAGGACAACTTTTTGTTTACCGCATCAGATATTCTTCCCTACATAGAATCGGCTGGTATAATTTCAATAAACTCTCCTATGAATCCGACCGGCACGGCATTCAGAAAAGATACATTTAAAGAAATTTTAGATGTCGTAGTAGAAGAAAACAAACGCAGGAAAAAATCAGAAAAAAAACCGCTTTATATTTATTTCGATATGATATACTGGCTGCTGGTATACGGAGAAACAATACATTATAATCCGATTGAATTAAACCCTGAGATAAGAGACTACATTATATTTATGGACGGAATTTCAAAGTGTTTTGCGGCAACCGGTGTCAGAGTTGGGTGGGGATTCGGACCGAAAGAAATTATAAACAAGATGAGCGTAATTTTATCACATATAGGAGCCTGGGCTCCAAAGCCCGAACAGACGGCTTTAGCAAGATTTTTAAGAAAGAACGACGAAGTGGACAGTTACCTTGATAATTTTAAAGAAGAACTATTATTCAGATTAAAAGAATTTTATAACGGTATTAAGAAATTAAAAAACTCAGGACATGATGTTGATGCAATAGAACCGCAGGGAGCATTATATCTTACGGTTAAATTAAATTTAATCGGAAAGAAAACACAGAACGGAAAAATATTAAGAAGCGTAGATGACATAACTGAATATATACTTGAAGATGCAAAGATTGCACTTGTTCCCTTTTATGCATTCGGAGCGTCACGCAGCAGTGTATGGTACAGGTTATCTGTCGGAACCTGCAGCAGAGACGAAGTTAAAGAAGCGTTGCTGAATTTGAAAAGATGTCTTGAAAAACTGGATAATTAACAGTAAATAAAAAGTAACAGGCAAGCGAAAAAGCAATTGAAGGCAGGTATAATACCTGCCTTCAATATATTCAGAATATTATTTACTATTACGACATTTGTCGTCCATATATTTTTATGGTTATTAGCGAGTGAACTCATAATACAAATTAATATATTGCCTTACGACTT
>VGWA01000029.1 GCA_016873795.1 Ignavibacteria bacterium | reverse complement strand
AAAAAAAAAAAAAATTAATTATTTAAAAAAAAAAAAAAAAAAAAAAAAAAAAAAAAAACTGCAATTATTTATACACCGGGAAAAAAATCCTGCAAAAACTAAATTCAAGAATTAAGTCCTAATTAAAGTCATAAAGTCAAGCTGGTAAGATGTCAAGAATGATAATTTAATAATAGAAAAGTAAAATTGTTTCATAAATAAAAAACTCCCGAATCAAAAAGAATCAGGAGTTTAAAAATGACAATTCTAATCTATTATTATTTTAGCAAAATCATTTTTTTAACATGACTGAAATTGTCTGCGGTCAGTTTATAGAAATATACTCCGCTCGAAAGCCCGTTTGCGTTAAATTCATATTCATACTGTCCAGCATTTAAATGTCCTTTGACAATTTCGTTTATTTCCCTTCCGTTAATATCATAGATTTTCAGAGAAACGGTGCTATTCTTCGGTAAATCGAATTTAATATTTGTTACCGGGTTAAAGGGATTCGGATAATTCTGATGGAGTTCATATTTATCAGGAACGATTTGAGTAATTTTCGAAATTCCGACAGGATTAGGACCGCCGGAGAAGCAAATAATTCTTCCATCTCTGCATCCACCGACAAATTCTTTTGTCTGATTACCGTCGATTGAATTTATTCCTTCAACTCTATCGGCTCTATAAGTGACAGTCGAGCCGAATTCATACATGAACAACTGGTAACCGTTAACTCCGTTAAGGATATATACACGTCCCGGCGTCTGAGTAGAAAAAGCAATATCATTAATACTATCGCCGTTAATATCTCCCACATCAGCAATATCCCTTATATATGATGCTGCAAAAGCATTTTGCCAGAGTATCGTATTTGTTTTTGTATCAACACGACTTGCAATTTGCGGACCGGACAGAGTGAAATCGGGAAATCCATTTGAATCGAGGTCAGAGAGTATGAGTATAGTACCATTATTTCCGCTACCGAGAGTAATATTCCATATAGCACCTCCGTTGCTTGCGTCAACCGTAAACACGCTTCCGCTGAATCCCTGATAACCGATAAAATCATCAGTACTATTATTGTTAATATCCGGAATTTGTCTAATGCTCCACAAAGCGCCGGTTAATGAATAATTCCATGTATTAGCACCGCTGTTGTTAAAACCGGCGAGCGTATAAGGTGTGCCATTATTTGTCAAGCCGATTGCGCCGCCGTAAGGAGAATTACTTATATCATAAGTAAACGGCCATGCTTGAACAACGTTGAATATTTCAGTGCCGTTAATACCGTTAAGACAAATTACCGAATGTCTTCCACCTGTTGTAGTACCGCTTGCCGAAACAAGTACATCATTTACACCGTCACTATTATAATCCTTATCGGTTCTGATACCCATAATATCTCCGGTTGCATAATTCACCGAATCACCATAAAACCAGATTAATCTACCTGTTCTGCCTGAGATTGTATACACCATCTCATTTCCTCCTGCACATCCGATAACCACATCACTTACTCCGTCGCCGTCAACATCGGTTCTAATTTGCATAGCGCCTTCCCAGTCAACCGACCCAGTATTATTATTATTGTATCCTGTGTTAAATATCCAGATAATATCGGCAGAAACAGATGAATTTCCGTTCCAGCAGTGAGTCAGATAATTACCGGAACAAATTATTAAATCATTTACGCCGTCACCGTTTACATCAGGTATTTTCTTCATACTTTTCGGTTGATAATCATCATAACTTGTGTAAGGATTATCGGGGACGGTACCCTGCCACATTATATCACCAAGTACAGCCGGATTACTGACTCCGTTGCCGGTAAAAGAAATCTTTGCAGTAGGCAAATTGCTTGCGTTTGAAACAATAGAAAGTGTATCTATAAAGGCACCTACAGTATTCGGATTGAACCAGACTCTATACTGCTTCGAGATTTGAGGTTCGATTACAATCGGAAATGTTACTCCATTTGTATCGAATTTATATCTCGGAGTAGTAAATGCAGCAGAACTTATAGTTAAAGGAGATGTTCCCTGATTAGTTATTTGGAACTGAAATCCGCATAATGAATTTACTCTTCTGTCATTATAGTTAAAAGAAGCAGCCGATAAATTGATTACAGCACTGCTGTAAACCCCTCTGCCTCTGAGATTTATGGTTTTTACCGGTGTTGCCATATCGTCACTGCTTATCTGCAGTTGCCCTAATGTTGTATCGAAAGCAGTCGGAGTGAATGTAATATTATAATCTTTCCAGGAACCCGGATTTATCGTATCAGGTACATTAGACGGAATAATTCCGAAAACCGGATTCGTAATAGTCTTAGCACTTATAATTAATTTTGCAGTGCCAACGTTATTAATTGTTAAATTTTGGATACCCGTATTACCAATTATAACATCGCCGAAATTTATTGAAGAAGTACTTGTTGTAATAGTAGGACTTCCCTGACCTAATATTTCATATTTATAGAGGCATCTGTACGCACTTGCTGAGCCGCCAACTCTAAAAGCAATCAGCCATAAATGCTGTCCGTCCCAGTAGAGTCCATGAGGGTCACAGTCATTATCCGGGTCGGGAGCGGCGAATGAAAACAAGGTATCTCCAATTGCTTTCCTGTAAGCATAAATTCTTTCCTGTTCACTGTGCAGATTATCGTTTACGTAAAAAATTGTGTCACCTTTGACTGCGATACCATAAACCTGTCTGCCTCTTAATGGAATTGTATCAACAATTTGTTTTGTCGATAAATTTACTTTATAAGCATAGGCATACGGGTAGGTTGTATAATCAGGATAATAAACTGAAAACCACAGATTATCACCGTCTAATGCTATATCTCCGATACCGCCAGCCCAAGTTCCTGTCATAATACTATCCAGTAAAACACCACTCGGACTAATTTTATAAATTTTTGCGCCGTTGGATTTATAGTCTTCCGCAATCCAGAAGTTCGAACCATCCCATTCAAGACCATGATTGAATTTGAAAGGTGTTGCAAAACTATCTAAAATAGTACCCGTTTTCGTAACTTTATACAACATCGAAAACGGATAACCTGTACCATCGAAATCCGAACCAATCCAGAGAGTATCGTTTCTTTGAGTTATACCCCAGAAATAGTTATAAGAATTGAAATACGGAAAAGGATATGTAGCAACCAATGTCTGGGCATTCAAACCCAAAGCAAAAACAAAAAATATTAATAATAATAATAATTTTTTCATTTTTAAAATCTCCTTGTAGTTATATTATTTTACGATAAATTACCATAAAAGTTTTATAAAAAAAATGTAAAAAAATATAATTGTAAATATTAATAATTATTATTAACTTGCATAAACTTTATTAATTAAAAAAGAAAGGGCTCAAAAATGAAGAGACTGTTTTTTATTCTACCCTTTATCCTTTTAGCATTCCTGCTGTCTTCCTGCATTGACATGGAAACGAAGTCCGTACTGGAAAAAGACGGGTCGGGAAAAATGGACATACACTACTGGACAAAGAATTCAAACATTTCCAACGATGAATTCAAAGGATTTGGTTTCACCGAGCAAAAAGTCAAAGACAACTACAATTCATCTAATTCCGAAGTAACAGAAGTCAAAGTAGAAAAAAATGAAACAGATACGACTACGCATGTGCGGTTAACGTTAAAATACAAAGACATCAATAAACTGACAGACGCTAAGGCGTTTCAGAATAAAATCAAACCATCATGGAAAAAAGGCGATGACGGTTATGATTTTTCTTATGTGCTGCTGAAAGATACAACAGTCAGCGGAGCAACAAATAAACTTAATTATGAATTTGAATTCCCAGGAGAAGTCCTGAAAACAAACGGGACAAAAGACGGAAACAAAGTTAAATGGGAACATAAACTTGGTGATATTTCCAAAGACGATGTACCTCTTAATGCTACAATAAAAGTAAAAGGCGGATGCGGATTATTCGGTCTTGAATTACCCCTGATAACATTGGTTGGAGTTGTAGTCGCATACGGACTCAGAAGAAAAAGATAAAACGAAAAATCCATACAAATTTTTTTTATAAGGAATCCGAAAGATTTCGGGTTCCTTTTTTTTGAAAAAATTTTACATTTCTTATGACTTTTTCTCCTTACGCCCGATTTTAGCAAAGTTCCCTTCTTCTATTCTTTCTTGACTTTAATTTCGAACTTTCTCCTGTATCATTCCGCCGCGGTGGATGTTTCGGAATCTGATTGTCTTTTTCCGGAATTCTTCCTTATCTTTCCCGCTTTTGTATACTTTAACTCGGACTTGAGCTAAATCTACAGTTTTATTTATTTTTTATTTAATTTTTACTATTTACTATTTTTTTGTATTTTTCTCCTTTACTTTCAGTTTTGGAAACGAAAAGACAATAAAACTTACGAACTTATTTAAAATTTTGGTATTATTAGCGTATTTTTTATTAAATTGAAGTAACACTTGAATTTGAATATATTTGGAAAATGAAATACTTTCTTACAGTAATAATTTTACTCATACCATTAATTTCCTTTTCGCAGGATTTTTCTGAACTCGACTCAATAATACAATCAGGAATAGAAAACAAATATTACCCCGGTGCGCAGATATTAATCGGTGATAATAATAATATTATTTATGAAAAATCATACGGAAGATTCACATACGACACAGATTCACCGGAGGTTACAAATTATACGATTTATGATTTAGCATCTGTTACAAAGGTAATAGCAACTACAACAGCAGTAATGATACTTGCAGACATCGGAAAAATCGATTTAAATGACCCTGTTATAAAATACATCCCGGAATTTGACAACAACGGAAAAAACACGATATCAATACTTAACCTGTTACTGCATAATTCAGGTTTGAAAGCTTGGATTCCTTTTTACAAAACGTGCAAAACAAAAGAGGATGTCATGAATACGATATATAATATCGGTTTGGATTATCCGACAGATACGAGATGCGTATACAGCGATTTAAATGCGATATTGCTTGGCGAAATAGTTGAGCGGGTTACTAAACTAAGTTTTTCTAAATATTGTGATTCCTTGATTTTTTACCCTCTTGGAATGGAAAATACTTTTTTCAATCCCGATAAACAATACAAAAATTTTATAGCTCCAACAGAATACGATAATTACTGGAGAGGAAGATTATTAAAGGGAGAAGTACATGATGAGGCGGCAAGTTTGATGGGAGGCGTATCCGGAAACGCAGGATTATTTTCCAATGCAAAAGATTTATATCAATTTATGAGAATGATTTTGAATAACGGATTTTATTATAATCCTTATACCAGAGGATTGAAAGAAGAAAACTTCTGCAGGAGCTCGGTTATTAAAATATTTACAAAAAGATTTACTGAATTATCATACAATAACATAAGAGCATTAGGATGGGAAACAAAACCCGAGCCGACAAAATACAGGACTCAATGCGGAGAATTGTTTTCTGAAAACTCCTTCGGTCATACAGGATACACCGGGACATCAGTCTGGTGTGACAGAGACAGGAATTTAATAGTAATCTTTTTAACCAACAGGATAAATCCGGCAAGAGGAAATGAAGGAATCAGATTAATCAGACCGGAGGTGCACAACACAGCAGTAAGACTAACAAACAGATAAATAATTTCTATAAAATTAAATTAAAAAATATGTTACTATCAAAATTTAAAAACGAACCGTTAACCGATTTCAGTATTTCAAAGAACCGAAAAGCTTTTGAAAAGAGCCTTGGAAAAATCACAAAAAGATTCAACAAGGAATATCCCCTGTTAATCGGAAAGGAAAAAATTTACACTAATGAAAAATTAAAATCCATCAATCCTTCTAATTACAACGAGGTTGTAGGTACATTTCAAAAAGCCGATATAAATTTAGCTGTTAAGGCAATCGAAACAGCGCATAAAAAATTTGACGAATGGAAATTCGTTTCTCCGCTGAAAAGAGCAGAATATTTGCTAAAAGCGGCATATATAATGCGTAAAAGGAAACACGATTTTTCGGCTATGATGGTATATGAAGAAGGAAAAAACTGGGTGGAAGCGGATGCAGATACTGCTGAAGCAATAGATTTCATGGAATTTTATGCAAGGGAAATGATACGTTATTCAAAAGAACAACCACTGACGAAATACCCAGGAGAAAAAAATCAACTCATATATATTCCGCTCGGAGTAGGAGTTGTAATACCTCCCTGGAATTTTCCTCTTGCAATATTAGTCGGAATGACAACCGCTTCCATTGTCACAGGCAACACCGTAGTTCTGAAACCATCGAGCGACTCCCCTGCTATCGCACAAATGTTTGTCGAATTGATGGAAGAACTTAAGCTACCAGCCGGAGTATTGAATTTTATAACAGGCGGAGGCGGATCTATCGGCGATGTACTTGTTACACATCCTCTTACAAGGTATATTTCTTTCACAGGTTCAATGGAAGTAGGATTAAGAATTAACGAACTTGCAGCAAAAAAACAGCCCAATCAAATCTGGATTAAAAGAGTCGTAGCAGAAATGGGGGGCAAAGATACAATAATAATTGACAATGAACTAAAAGACTTTAATGATGCAGTTAACGGGGTAATTGCATCCGCATTCGGATTTCAGGGGCAAAAATGTTCGGCATGTTCGAGAGTAATAGTAGATGAAAAACTATACGATAAATTCTGTGAGGCACTCGTTGTAAAGGCAAGAACCTTAAAAGTAGATGAAGCAAGATTTAATCTCAATATGGGACCAGTAATTAACGCCAAGGCAAAAGAAAGTATAAAAAGTTACATAACAAAAGGAATAGAAGAAGGCGGAATATTGATATCCGGAGGCAAGAGTTCCGAAAAGAACGGATACTTCATCGATCCGACAATAATTAAAGATGTAAAACCTTTTGATACAATTGCACAGGAAGAAATATTCGGACCTGTTCTTGCGGTGATAAAATCAAAAAATTATGAGGAATCTTTGAAAATAGCAAATAACACAATATACGGATTAACAGGTGCGGTTTACAGCAAAAACCGTAAAAAACTCGACATTGCCGAAAAGGAATTTCACGTAGGAAACTTATATCTGAACAGAAAATGCACAGGTGCTCTTGTTGGTGTTCATCCGTTCGGAGGATTCAATATGAGCGGAACAGACTCGAAAGCAGGCGGAAGAGATTATCTGTTGCTGTTTATGCAGGCAAAATCCATAAGTGAAAAAATTAAATAAGCCGGATTAACCTGTTTTTATGAAAACATATAAATTATTTCTTCTGATAATTATGTTTATGATACTTTTTGGATGCGAGAAAATGCACGAAAATATAAATAAACAGGTTAATGAAGAAATAGACAAAACTATTGACAACGAAATTAAAAAGATAGATACATTAATAAAAAATAAAACAAATCCGGATACGATAAAGAGCAAACTCGATACTTTTTTCATTCAACAAAAAGAAAAATTAGAGAAAAAATAAAATTGAAAAATTAAAAATAATAATTATGAAAATTCACGAATATCAGGCGAAAGCAATTTTAAAAAAACACGGTGTTGCAGTGCAGGATGGCTCAGCAATTAAAAAGATTGAAGAATTCGATGACGCAATAAAGAAACTGACAGAAAGAGGAATTAAACAGTTTGTCGTAAAATCTCAGATACATGCCGGCGGACGAGGAAAAGGAAAGGTTTTCAACAAACATAACAGGGATGAATTAATTGTAGAAGGCGGAGTAAAATTTTTCGGTGAAGATGTCAAGAAAGCTAAAGATTATGCGGGAAAAATACTTAATAATATACTTGTGACACATCAGACGGGAAAAGAAGGAAAAGAAATTCAGACAATATTTATAACCGAAGGATTAAATTACAAAAAGGAATTGTATCTCGGTATTCTTTTGGACAGGTCGGAAGTAAAAGATATTATAATGGCATCTACTGAAGGAGGAGTGGAAATAGAAAAAGTAGCGGCAGAAACACCGGAAAAGATTATAAAAATATGGATAGAACCGACGATTGGTCTGCAATCTTATCAGGTAAGGGAACTTGCATTCGGACTCGGACTCGAAGGTGCAGCATACAAAGATTTTCTGAAGTTCATACCGTCACTTTACAATGCATATCAGAAATCCAATGCTTCCCTGATAGAAATTAATCCGTTAATTATAACGAATGACGATAAGATACTCGCTCTGGACGCAAAAGTAACTTTTGACGATAATGCATTGTTCCTCCACAAAGAGTATGAAGCATTGAGAGATTTTAATGAAGAAGACCCTCTCGAAGTAGAAGCATCGAAATATAATCTGAATTACATTAAACTCGACGGTAATGTCGGGTGTATGGTAAACGGTGCAGGTCTTGCAATGGCAACGATGGATTTAATCAAACTTGCAGGCGGAGAACCGGCTAACTTTCTGGATGTGGGCGGAAGTGCCTCAGCTGAAACAGTGGAAAACGGATTCAGAATTATTCTTTCAGATAAAAATGTGAAGGCAATACTCATAAATATTTTCGGCGGTATAGTCAGGTGCGACAGGGTTGCAAACGGAGTTGTTCAGGCATCGAAGAACCTCAATATAACACTGCCGGTAGTCGTAAGATTGCAGGGTACCAATGCAGAAGAAGCAAAGAAAATTCTCGATGATTCGGGATTAAACCTCATTCCTGCGACAACGCTGAAAGACGCTGCAGAAAAAGTTACAAGAGCAATTAAAAAATAATTTTTAAAAACTTAACTTCAAAAGAATTGTCATACAGAAATTTTTCATCGGACTACTCACTTACTTACGACGATATATCGCTTCTTCCAAATCAAATATCCGAAATCGAACATCGAAGTCTTTGCGACACATCATCCAACTTTCTTGGTTTGAATCTTGAAGTCCCCATAATTGCCTCCCCTATGAACACTGTATGCGGAGGAAAAATGGCAAAAGCATTGTCAGAGTTAAAGTGCCTTGGTATAATACACAGGTTTAATACTATCGAAGACCAGATTGATGAGTTTCGTTCTAATAATCTCTTCGAAAAGGAATACAAATCCGCTGCAGTCGGAATAACTCATCAAACAGAAATAGACAGATTAAAAGCACTTGCGGATTCAGGTGTATATATAATATGTATAGATGTGGCAAACGGTGGTTCAAAAATGATAGAAAGATATCTGAACAAAATACACAACATTGTTAATTCCTATAAACTTAAAATAATCGCAGGAAACGTAGCAAGTTACGAGACTACAAAATATCTGATAAGCCTTAATGTTGATGCAATCAGAGTAGGCATCGGAAACGGGGCAATGTGCTCTACTTCAATTAAATCCGGTATTGGAATCGGACAGGTCGATGCAATTATCAGAGCATTGGCGGCAAAAGACGATTTAAAATCCGGCGTAAAGATAATAGCAGACGGGGGAATCAGTAACCCTGGAGCAATGTGTAAAGCAATTGCTCTCGGATGTGATGCTGTAATGTTCGGAAGAGTACTTGCAGGATGTGAAGAATCTCCGGGCGAAGTGTTGAAATATAACAATCAAAGATGGAAAAAATACTGCGGAAGCGCTTCATTTGCTGTTAAACAGGACAGCAAAACTTACATTGAAGGAGAAGAAACTCTTGTACCATATAAAGGCAATGTTACGAAAATCATAAGAGAATATAAAGAGGGACTTCAGTCATCAATGAGTTACCTTAATTCCTTTAATCTCAAAGAATATCAGTCAAAAGCAAATTTTGTAATTTTAACTTCGCATTCTTTCATCGAAAGAATGCCACAGTTTGTTTGAAAAATCGAATACAATATTAAAAATTTTCTGGTTTAGAAAAGACCTGCGTATATCGGATAATGCAGGTCTTTCTGATTTTATAAAGGATTACGGTAATGGTGAAATATTTTCTTTTATCTATATTAAAAATAAAAATACTTATGTTTATTCCGGCAAAAAAAGAATCGAATTTTTAGATGAATCTTTAAAAGATTTAAAAGAAAATCTGGCGAAATACAATTTAATTTTGAATGTAATAGAGGGAAATTCAGAAAATATTTTCAAAACATTAACAGGTTATTATGGTAATATATGCATTTACGCAAATTATCAGGTTGAGCCGTATTGTATTAAACGTGACGAAATTATAAAAAAAATTATTGAGAAAAATAACGGAGTTTTCAAATTATTTACTGACACAACGATTTTTAAATGCGGTGAAATTATGAAAGATGACGGCACACCATATACGGTCTATACTCCGTTCAGTAAAAAATTAAAATTATTACTGACAAAAAAACAATATAACACTTATGTTTATAAAATAAGCACCCTTAATAAAAAATATAATATAGATTTAAAAAAAGAAAATATCGAACTCGATTTTTACGAATTTAACGGGAAAAAACCGGAAAGAATATTTTATGGAGGAAGAACAAAAGGAATAAAATTGTTGAATGAATTTATAGACAACAGAATAGAAAAGTATAAAAGTCAGCGTGATTTTCCCGCTGTTGACGGAACAAGCAGGATTTCGGCTCATATACATTTCGGAACCGTTTCGATAAGAGAATGTCTCGGCAAAGCAATGAATTTAATTAAAAACTCAAAATACGAAAACGAAATACAAACATGGATTAACGAACTATTGTGGAGGGAATTCTATTATAATATTACTTTTCATTTCTCCTATATCATTAATTATTCGTTTAAAAAAGAATATGACAACCTCAAATGGAATTATAACAGGAAAATGTTCAGATTGTGGTGTGAAGGAAAAACCGGATATCCGATAATAGATGCTGCTATGAGACAAATGAATGAAGAAGGATGGATGCATAACAGAGTAAGAATGGCAACTGCTATGTTTTTAACAAAAGACTTATTCATTGACTGGAGATGGGGAGAAAAATATTTTGCCGAAAAACTGATAGATCTGGATTTTTCTTCAAATAACGGCGGCTGGCAGTGGAGTGCATCGACAGGATGCGATGCACAACCGTATTTCAGAATTTTCAATCCCGTACTCCAGAGTAAAAAATTCGATACCGAGGGAATATTTATTAAAAAATATTTACCGGAACTCAGAAATCTTCCCTCGAAATTTATTCACGAACCGTGGATTTTCAGTGATGATATTTTAAAATCCTGTAAAATTAAAATCGGTAAAGATTATCCCCTGCCGATTGTCAATCACTTTGAAGCAAAAGAAAGAGTTATTAATGAATTCCGTGCAATTAATAAAAACCAGTAATTCTTTAATTCAGAACTGTTAGTAATATATATAATATTAAGATTCTGTTCAGACTTATATAATTTTTATGATATTCATGTTAAAATTAAGTTCCGATTAAAGTGAAGAATACTCCGGATAATTAAAACAATAAAACCTAACTACAGTCCGGACTTATGAGTAATAAGTGACGCTTAACTACAGAGTTTGGAATTTGTTTATTTAAAGCGGATTTTTGTCGTGTACTAAGCTCCGTAATATACAGATGAACTATGAATTAAATTAGAAAACTATTCTTTGTAAATTTTAGAAATAAATCAAAGACATATTTATTGACCGGCATTCAGGAAAAATATTTACCTGTTATTGGACTTGAAATACATTCACAATTAAATACCAATACAAAAGCATTTTGCGGATGTTCTGCAAAGCATAATTCACCTCCGAATACAAACGTATGCCCAGTGTGTCTCGGCAGTCCGGGTGCTTTGCCCGTATTGAATAAGAAAGCTGTGTATTTAGCATTAAAAGCCGGTATTGCTTTAAATTGCAGGATAAATTATAAATCCGTATTTGCAAGAAAAAATTATTTTTATCCCGATTTGCCGAAAGGTTATCAGATTACCCAATATGAAACGCCTTTATGTTATGACGGTAGTATAGAGATCCCGGTACAAAATAATCTTAAAAAAAGAATCGGTATTGAAAGAATACACATTGAAGAAGATGCAGGAAAATCCATTCACGAAATTTCCGAAACAGAAACATTATTAGACTTCAACAGATGCGGTATTCCACTTATTGAAATTGTTACAAAACCGGAAATAAATTCACCGGAAGAAGCAGCAGTATTAGCAAAAAAAATAAGGCGGATATTAACCTTTCTCAATATATGCGATGGAAATATGGAAGAAGGTTCTTTAAGATTCGACGCAAACATTTCCCTTAAACACAGAGATAAGAAAGAACAATACGGAAAAACTGAAATAAAAAATCTCAATTCATTTAAATATCTTAAAGATGCATTGAATTTAGAAATTCAAAGACAAAAATACTTAATAGAGTCGGAAAATAAAATTAAACATAACACAATAAATTACGATGCTACTAACAAAAAAATAGCAGTTTTAAGAACAAAAGAAGAGGAAGAAGATTACCGATATTTCCCTGAACCCGACCTTATTCCACTTACAGTTACAAAAGAGTTAATCGCAGAAATAAAAAATTCCATACAAGAATTACCTGAAGACAAAAAAGAAAGATTTTTAATACAATATCAAATACCGGAATCTAAAGCTGATATTCTGACACGAAATAAAATGATTTGTGAATACTTCGAGAACACTATAAATCTTCTTAAAATTAAAAATACCGAACAGTTTAAAAACACGGCAAACTGGATAGTGAGAGAAGTTATCAGAGAATTAAACGAAAGTATAAGTAAAAACATAGACGATTTTCCTGTTAAGCCAAAACATCTTTCTTCATTACTCGATATATTATATACAGGAAAAATAAATATTATGACCGCAAAAGAAGTATTCAGAATTATGATTCAGGCAAAAGACGAAAAAGAAAAAGATCCCGAATATATAATCAAATCACATAATTTTTATCAAATTCAAGACGAATCTGAAATAGAAGATATTATTATCGGAATTTTGAAAGTATATACTGAAGAGACAAATAAATACAGGTCAGGAGAACACAAGATTGAAGGGTTTCTAATAGGTAAGATAATGAAATTAACAGAAGGCAGAGCAAATCCCGAAACAGTAAAAAAAATTTTGAAAAAAATCGTATTCGAAGTTCAAAGCGGAATATGAAAAAGTTCAATTTAAAATTTTTCTGTGATTTCGACGGAACAGTAACAAAGAATGATATCTGGGTACATTCTTTGGGAAGATTCATCAAAAATCAGGAAAAATTTAAAAAAATATGCGATGATTTTTCTTTATGTCTTATCACCGGACGAGACTGCATAAGAAAAGAACTGGAACTGGTAGAAGATTTTGATATATACACATTTAATAAATATCTTGACGAAGAAGAACTCGATGATAATTTCAAAGTATTTACAGAATTCTGCGAAGACAATAATTATGAAATAATATTAGTAAGTGAAGGACTCGATTACTACATAAAATATATACTTAACAAAGAAGACATTAATCTGAGATACTATTGTAACAAAATGATAATAAAAAACATAAACGGAAAAATAAAACTGGACTGTGAATTTCCTTATCCCGACGAACACTGCAATTTTTGCGGTATGAGCAAAAGAAATATTATATTAAAGCATACAAACGATTATGATAATGATGTTTCCGTTTTTATCGGCGACGGTGTTTCTGATTTTTGTGCCGCAAATTATGCGGACTTTGTTTTTGCTAAAAAAGCACTTGCATCTTATTGCTGGAAAAACAATATTACATATTTCGAATTCAATAATTTCAGCGATATCGTAAAAAAAATTGAGAAACTTGTTTCGCAAAATAAAATCAAACACAGACAGACGGCAAAATACAACAGAAGAGAAGTTTTTCTCGGAGGATAGATTATGGAAAAAACAGGTAATTTACTATTTAAATACAGAAGTTATACCCCGATACCATTTCTAATATTAATGCTGTTATTCATGAAACCTGTATTAATAAGTATAATTGCAGGGTTATTAATATCACTGTGCGGAGAAATAATAAGAATATGGGCAGTCGGTTATGCGGGAAGCGAAACCAGAACAACCGCTGAACCCGGAGGTTCTAATCTTGTTACTCAAGGACCTTATGGAATAATCAGAAATCCGCTTTATGCCGGAAATATATTGATATACACCGGAGCAGGAATTATGTCATTTGCGTTATTTCCCTATCTTCAGATTGCAGGACTTCTATATTTCATATTTCAATATTACTGCATCATAGTTTCTGAAGAAGTTTATCTGAATAAATCTTTCCGGTCATATGAAATATATAAAAAATATGTAAACAGGTTTTTTCCTTCTTTCAAAAAAATTCCGGATGATATTAAATCTAAACTTGAATTTGATATAAAAGCAGGTTTAAAGTCCGAAAAACGAAGCCTTCAGGCATTATTTTTAGTATCTTTAATAATTATAATTTACTTTGTATATTCAATTACCAAATGAAAAATGGAATAAAGCACATATTTATAATTGCAGGTGAAGAATCAGGTGACACACATTCCGCATCACTAATTTCAAAATTAAGAAAGAAATACGGCGAATTATCAGTAGCCGGAATAGGAGGAAACAACCTGAGAAGGGAAAAGGTAAAAACATTATTCGATATCAGGGAAGTAAATTATATAGGATTTTCGAGTGTTTTCAGAAATCTGCCGAAACTGAAAAAAATTTTCAATGACTGCATAGAATACATAAGGAAAAACAATCCTGATTTGATAATACTTGTTGATTTTCCCGGATTTAATCTGAAATTTGCTTCGGAAGCAAGAAAATTTTACAAAGGGAAAATTATATATTATATTTCACCACAGTTATGGGCATGGCACAAAAGCAGAGTAAATACAGTAAGAAAATATATCGATAAGATGATAGTTTTATTTCCCTTTGAAGTAGATTTTTATAAAAGAGAAGGAGTTAATGCCGATTTTGGAGGACATCCGCTAATAGAGAAAGCACAGGATTTCCTTAATAATTACAAAAGCACCGAAAGAGAACACATAAACATCGGATTAATGCCGGGAAGCCGTGAAGAAGAAATCAGGAAAATTTTACCCGTTATATACAAAGCAGCGAAAATATTGTCTTACGAATACAACGCCGAAATAAAGATTTTAAGACCGGAAAATGTAAAAGAAAAACTTTATTATGAAATTATAAAAGATAAAGAACCTTTAATTATCAGTAACAGACAGGACAAGTATACAAATTTCAAATTCATAAAAGAGTCTGCTTTACTGTTCGCAAAATCCGGGACATCTAACCTTGAATGCGCATTAATAGGTTCACCTTTCTGTACGGTATATAATACCACAAAATTAAATTATGCAATCGGAAAGGCATTAATTAATGTAAAATTTTTATCTATAGTAAATCTCCTTGCGGGAAAACAGGTTGTCGAGGAATTCATACAGAAAAATATGACTGAACAAAATTTATATAATGAAGGGAAAAGAATTCTTACAGATTATCAATACCGGAATAATATGCTTAATGAATTCAAGAAAATCAAAGAAACTCTTTCTTCCGATAAATTGAAACATACCGCAGAGGAAATTATTTCAACATATCTTAACAAATGAAGAAGAAAATATTGAACTTTGCAGGTAAACTCCTGCTTCCTTTACTCATAAATTTATACATAAAAACATTAAAAATTAGAATTTACAATCAACCAAAGGATTTAAACAAAAAAATATTTATCTTCTGGCACGGAAAAATGTTTATCGGCTGGTGGATTTTTAAAAACAGCAATTTTTCTGCAATGGTATCACAAAGTGAAGACGGTGAAATTTTATCAAAAATCCTCAGCAGATGGAAATATAAATTAATCAGGGCATCAAGTTCCAAAGACGGCAAGGAAGGGATAAAAGAATTAATTTCCGATGTCGGCAAAAACAGTTCAGCAGTCATTACTCCTGACGGACCAAGAGGACCTGCTAAATCCATAAAAAACGGAGCATTGATAATTTCTAAAGAAACAAGAGCACCGATTATACCGGTCAAAGTAGTTTATTTCAAGAAAAAGGTTTTGATAAAAAGCTGGGATAAATTCGAAATACCAAAATTGTTTTCGACATGTTATGTTTTCTTTGGTAATAAATATTATTACAGACGGTTTTTGTATGAAGATGATTTAGCAAATTTTAAAAGGGAGATAGCGTCTCAAATGTAAACTATGAAATCGAAGTTAATACAATCAATATCGAGAATAATATTATCTCCTCTGACAATTATTTATTATATATTAATCAGAATAAAAAATTTTCATTACGATTACAGAATACTTAAAAGATACAAATATCCGAAACCCGTTATATCTATAGGAAATATTTCCGCAGGCGGTACAGGAAAAACACCTTTTGTAATACATCTTGCAAAAACCATTATGCGGCAGAACCGCAAAATAGCGATAATATCGAGAGGTTACAAAAGAAAAAGTAAAGGTCTGAAATTAGTTTATGACGGTAAAAGAGTATTGGATTGGGAAAAAGCAGGTGACGAAATGATTATGATATACAGAATGCTCAAAGAAGAAAAATCACAATTTTATCTTTTAGTATGCAAAGACAGGTTCAAGGCAATCGATTATACAATGCAGTATTTCAAACCGGATGTGGTTATTTTAGACGATGCATTTTCCAGAAGAAGATTATTCAGAGATATGGATATAATGCTGATAGATTCCGACGACTATAACAAAAATAAAATAACCGGAAGATTAGTATTCCCTATAGGTAATTTAAGAGAACCATTTTGTTCATTAAGAAGAGCAGATTATATTATACAGAACGACAAATTCTCAGAATACACTGCAATAAACAGGATAAAGAATATTAAAAAAGACAGATATTTCAGAATTAGATATACAATCGATTCAGTAAGGGACGTTAGAGGTAATAAACTTGACAAGACCGATACGGAGGTAATAGCATTTTGCGGGATTGCAAATCCTTATTCATTTAATAAATGTATCGAAAAGTTGAATTTTAAAATCAAATCGAAATTCGAATTTCCCGACCATCATTATTTTTCCTCAAACGATATCGAAAAATTAAAATCAGAATATACCGGAAAAGAAATATTTTTGACAACGGAGAAAGATTTTGTCAGGCTTGAAAAATATGAAAATTTCCTTAAGAAATACCCGGTTTATTTTGTAAGGTTAAACATCGAATACATTGGGAATAAGTTAATTATAAAATACTAATCGACTAACGCCTATTTTCTGTTCCGAACTATTAAAATAATTTTTTAAAAAACTTATAAAAAAGTGAAAAAATACATCATTAGACTGAAAAAAAATGAGTTTGATATTATTTTTTAAAATAATTATATTTAATTTTTAATAATTTAATAAAATACAAATGGTTGATAACGGACTTAGAAAGGGAAAAATAGTTCAGGTTATTGGTCCCGTTGTGGACTTAGAATTCGAGGGCGGACACCTGCCGGCAATATACAACGAAGTCAGAATTAAGAGAACAACAATAGAGGGAATTGAAAACATACTTGTAACGGAAGTACAACAACATTTGGGTGAATCACGGGTGAGAACAGTTGCTATGGATTCAACTGACGGTCTTGTGAGAGGTATGGAAGCTACAGATACGGGTGAACCACTAAGCGTACCTGTGGGACCGGAAGTGCTGGGTAGATTAATGAATTTACTTGGTGAACCGATAGACAACAAAGGACCCATAGTAACAAAGATGCGATATCCTATACACCGTGAACCGCCCGCATTCGACCAGTTATCAACAAAACGCGAAATGTTTGAGACGGGGATAAAAGTCATAGACCTATTGGAACCATACACAAAAGGCGGTAAGACAGGATTATTCGGCGGTGCCGGAGTCGGAAAGACTGTAATAATTCAGGAGTTAATTCACAACATAGCAAAACATCACGGCGGTTACTCGGTTTTCGGAGGCGTGGGAGAAAGAACACGGGAAGGCAATGACCTTTACCTCGAAATGACAGAATCAGGTGTCATCAAAAATACAGCACTGGTATTCGGACAAATGAACGAACCGCCAGGTGCCAGACAAAGAGTAGGACTTTCCGCACTCACAATCGCTGAATATTTCAGAGACGTAGAAGGGAAAGACATATTACTATTCATAGATAATATATTCAGATTCACACAGGCAGGTTCGGAAGTATCAGCACTGCTTGGCAGAATGCCTTCGGCAGTAGGTTATCAACCGACATTAGCCACAGAGATGGGTGAACTCCAGGAACGAATAACTTCGACATTAACAGGTTCGATCACTTCCATTCAGGCAATCTATGTTCCTGCAGATGATTACACAGACCCTGCACCTGCAACAACGTTTGCACACCTTGATGCAACAACGGAATTATCGAGAAAAATAGTAGAAATGGGAATTTATCCCGCAGTAGATCCGTTAACATCCACTTCAAGAATACTTGATCCCAACGTCGTCGGACATGAACATTATAATACTGCTCAGGAAGTAAAGAGAATTCTGCAGAAATATAAAGACTTGCAGGATATCATAAACATACTCGGAATGGAAGAACTATCAGACGAAGACAAACTAACAGTTAACCGTGCAAGAAGAATTCAAAAGTTCCTGTCACAACCTTTCTTTGTTGCTGAACCTTTTACAAACCTCGAAGGTAAATATGTTAAACTCGAAGATACAATCAAAGGATTCAAGGGAATATGTGAAGGGCTGTACGACGATTTACCCGAACAGGCATTTCATATGGTAGGAACAATAGAAGATGCCATTGAAAAAGCAAAAGTAATAGAAAGTCAATCTTAACATTTTAATAAATTGGAAAAATTAATTGATTTAGAAATTATCAGCCCGAACAAAACGGTATTCAAAGGCAAAATTAAATCGATAACCGCTCCAGGAACAGCAGGTGAATTCCAGATTCTTTACAATCATGCTTCACTTGTTTCATCACTGGATATAGGAATCATAAAATTTATAACCGAAAGTGATGAAGAAATGGATTATTCTACAAGCGGCGGAATACTCGAAGTAAAAAATAACGTTGTAAATATACTAGCTGAAACAATAGAGAGCAAACAGGAAATTGAATTAAAAAGAGCAAAAGAAGCTCTCGCAAGAGCTGAAAACCGACTTACGACATTTGAAAAAGGGACAGACAGAGAAAGAGCAAAAGCAGCTTTAAAAAGAGCAAAAAACCGGCTGAAACTCCTGCAAACAGGAAAATAGCCGTAATAACAATTCACATTTATTTAATCAAAAAATTAAAGACCTGATATGAAGTACATAAAATTACTTTTATGTTTTTTTATTGCAATTAATATATACGCTCAAACGGACAAATACACTCCTGAGCTGTTATGGAAACTCGGAAGAGTAAGCGAACCGGAATTATCACCTGACGGAAAAACGGTTTTATTCGGAGTTACTTTTTATAAACTCGAAGAAAATAAAGGCAACAGGGATTTATTTATTGTACCTTCAACCGGCGGTGCAATGAAACGTTTAACCGATACGAAACATAACGAAATTAATGCTGTTTGGAGACCGGACGGAAAAAAAATTGGTTTTATATCTTCAGAAGGCGGCAGCATGCAAATATGGGAAATGAATCCTGACGGTTCGGAGAAAAATCAAATTTCAAATTTTAACGGAGGCATAAATGGATTTATTTATTCACCCGCAATGAATTATATTTTATTTGTTTCAGATGTGAAACTCGATAAAACAGCGAACGATATTCATCCTGACCTTCCGCTTGCCAATGCAAAAATCATCGACGATTTAATGTACAGACACTGGGATGACTGGCATGACTATTCATACAGCCATATATTCATAGTTAATTATAATAACGGTTCTTTGGGAATCCCTGAAGATATAATGGATAATGAAAGATATGATTCGCCTATTTCTGCATTCGGAGGTATGGAACAGATTACATTCAGTCCTGACGGTAATTATATAGCATATACCTGCAAAAAACTATCAGGGAAAGAAGATGCAGTCAGCACTAATTCTGACATATTTTTATATGACATAAAAAATAAAGCAACAGTTAATTTAAGCGAGACTATGGAAGGATACGATTTTAATCCATCTTTTTCTCCTGATGGAACTAAATTAATCTGGTTAAGCATGAAGACGCCGGGATTTGAATCGGACAAAAAAAGAATAATATTGATGGATTTGAACACAAAAAAAGTAAAAGACATTACGGAAAACTTTGACCAGAGTTCCGACAATTTAATCTGGAGCGAAGACAGCAGAAAAATATATTTTATAAGCGGAATAAATGCCACATTTCAAATTTATTCATCAGATATTAACACTAATATAATAAATCAAATAACAAATGGATGGCACGATTATAAAGACATTGCAGTTAGAAACGGGACAATTATAGGTTCGAAAACAACGATGTTAAACCCCGCAGAATTATATTATGTAAATGAAACAAGCGGGGAAGAAAAGAAAATCACTAATATCAACGATGAAATTTTTTCAAATGTTAAATCAGCAACCGTTGAGAAAAGAATTGTTAAAACAACAGATAACAAAGAAATGCTTGTTTGGGTAATATACCCTCCCGATTTCAGTCCCGATAAGAAATATCCTGCCTTATTGTATTGTCAGGGAGGTCCTCAGAGTGCAGTAAGTCAGTTTTTTTCATACAGATGGAATTTTCAAATGATGGCGGCAAATGATTATATCATAATTGCTCCAAACAGAAGAGGGCTTCCAACATTCGGACAGGAATGGAACGACCAGATTAGCAAGGATTACGGAGGTCAGAATATGCTCGATTATTTTAGTGCAACAGATTCGATTTCCAATCTACCGTTTGTAAATAAAGATAAATTAGGAGCAGTAGGAGCAAGTTACGGAGGTTTTTCCGTTTACTGGCTTGCAGGCAATCATAATAAAAGGTTCAAGGCATTTATTGCACATTGCGGGATGTTCAATTTTGAAAGCTGGTACGGTTCAACGGAAGAAATATGGTTTGCAAATTATGATTTAGGAGGACCATATTATCAAAAGCCAAGACCGAGGAGTTACGATTTTTCACCTCATAATTTTGTCGGAAGATGGGATACGCCGATACTCGTCATTCACGGACAAAATGATTTCAGGATACCTTATACGGAAGGAATGCAAGCATTTAATATGGCACAATTACAAGGAATACCAAGCAGATTTTTATTTTTCCCTGATGAAACACATTTTGTATCAAAACCGCAGAACAGTGTCTTATGGCAGAGGGAATTTTTCAAATGGCTCGATAGTTGGCTGAAGTGAACTGATAATTATATTTAAAATTTGAATAATTTTATGTATTTTTGTATTTTATGATTATCGGGGATGTAGCTCAGGGGTAGAGCACCTGCCTTTTAAGCAGGGAGTCGAAGGTTCGATTCCTTCCATCCTCACGTATGAAAGCCGTTTATCATAAACGGCTTTTTTTTATGGATTTAAAAAGTTATTGCGGTTAAAATCAGTACTATGCTGCTATTAAATATATACTAATTTTGGCTACAAAGATGACGTTTTGCAGTACTTGTTCTGTTATAATATTAAGAATAACAGCAATTTTATTTCACGAGCA
>VGWA01000028.1 GCA_016873795.1 Ignavibacteria bacterium | reverse complement strand
AATTCTAAAAGGCATTAATCTTGAAATCAAAAAGGGCGAAACACACGCAATAATGGGACCAAACGGTTCAGGTAAAAGTACTCTTGCCTCTGTGCTGACAGGAAAAGAAGGGTATGAGGTAATCTCAGGGGAGGTCTTATACAAAGGAATAAATCTGCTTGAGCTTACGCCTGAAGAAAGAGCAAGAGAGGGAATGTTCCTTGCTTTCCAATACCCTGTAGAAATTCCGGGTGTTTCTAATGCAAACTTTCTCAAGACTGCAGTAAACGAAATAAGAAAATCTAAAGCTCTTGACCCTATTAGTTCTGTAAATTTTCTTAAAATGATGAAAGAGAAAGCCGCTCTGGTTGAGCTTGAATCAGAATTTACAACAAGATATGTTAATGTAGGTTTTTCGGGCGGAGAAAAGAAAAGAAATGAGATTTTTCAACTTGCAATGCTTGAACCTGAGCTTGCTATACTGGATGAAACAGATTCCGGACTTGATATTGATGCCTTGAAAATTGTATCCTCGGGAGTCAACAAACTAAGAAATAAAAACAATGCTTTTCTTGTTATAACTCACTATCAAAGATTGTTAAATTATATAGTTCCTGATTTTGTCCATGTAATGTTTGACGGAAAAATTATTAGAAGCGGCGACAAAGATCTTGCTTTACATCTCGAAGAGTACGGATACGATTGGGCAAAAGAAAATAATAAAAAATAATGTATAACAACAAATAGGGCACCCAATGGGTACCCTGCATGTCTGCCTTGACTTTTGGTTAAATGGATAATCTTAACTCAAATATAATAGAAAAAATATATAACTCTTATATTTCCTTTCCCTGGTACCCGGGACAAAGAGATATAAAAAACCCTGAAGTTCACAACATTAGAAATAATGCAATTACCAGATTTAAAGAGCTTGGCTTTCCTGAAATGAAGGATGAAGACTGGAGGTACACAAACCCCAAAGATTTCTATAAGGGTATACCTTCAGGTATTACTCCCCAGAATCTCAGCATCCCGACTAAAGTCAAGAGTTCTCGGGACAAAAATGCCGTCCTTACCCCTGACCTGAGTCCAGCTTATTCAGGGATGGAAATGGATAATATTGTTGTTAATATAAACGGTAATTTCTCGGAAGAGTTTTCCTCACTTAAAAATATTCCAAGGGGAGTTATAGTTAAAGATTTTAAAAAGGCAATAGAGGAAAATCCTGAAATTATAAACACGTATTTTTCGAAACTGGCAAACTATAAAACTGAGAGCTTTACTGCATTAAATACTGCATTTGCTAACTGCGGTATTTTTATCTATATACCTTCTAATGTTATTATTGATAAACCACTTGCTCTTTTGCGTTTTTCGGGCTCTGATAATCAAGACGTGCTACTTCAGCCCAGAAGTTTAATAATTGTCGAAAATAACTCCACTCTCTCAATAGTTGAAAGCAGTTATTCGTTAAATAATTTCAATTCAAACACGATTAATAAAAAGAATATTGTATTTACAAACCACGTTTCTGAAATCTATCTTAAAGAAAATTCTTCCCTGCATCATTATAAAGAACATAATGAGAACGATAATTGTCTTCACCTTGGAAACACTTATGTTAAACAGGAAAAATTTAGTAAATATAAGTCCTTCAATATTTGCTGGGGCGGAAAAATACAAAGGAGCAACATAAATACGGTTCTGAGCGGTGAAGGTTGCGAGTGTTATTTGAAGGGTTTATATCTTTTAGACGGAAACAGACACATAGACATAAGAACGGTCGTAGACCATGCCGTTCCCAACTGCAGCAGCGATGAACTTTACAAAGGAATTATGGCAGGAGAATCAACAGGAGTGTTTAACGGTAAAATAATAGTAAGAAAAGATGCGCAAAAAACGGCTGCTTATCAGTCAAATAAAAACCTTCTATTATCAGATAAAGCAGTTATAAATTCAAAACCTCAGCTTGAAATTTTTGCCGATGACGTTAAGTGCAGCCACGGAGCTACTACAGGACGGTTAGATAAAGATGAAGTTTTTTACCTGCGGTCGCGCGGCATCTCAAAAAAGAAGGCTGAAAATTTATTAACTTATGCTTTTGCAAGCGAAATAATAACCGATATTGATAATTCTTTATTGAGAGAATATCTGGAAGCAGAATTACATAAAAAAATTACCCTGAGTACCCTGACGTAATTTCGGGGCAGATAATTCTTCGTTATAAATCCTACAATAAACTTAAGTTAAGTAAACCCATGGATATAAAAAAAATAAGAGAAGATTTTCCGATACTTAAGAGAGAAATAAGAGGTCATAAGCTTATTTATTTCGATAATGCCGCAACAACACAGAAACCGTTATGCGTCATAAACGCAATATCCGAATACTATAAACGAGTAAACTCGAATGTACACAGAGGAGTACATTTTTTAAGCGACATGGCAACCGATAGTTTCGAAGAAGCAAGGAAAACAACAAAAGAATTCATAAATGCCTCAAAAGCCGAGGAAATAATTTTTGTCCGCGGAACAACCGAGGGGATAAATCTTGTAGCAAGTTCTTTCGGAGAAAAATTCATAAAAGAAAGCGACGAAATTATTATCTCCGCAATGGAGCACCACTCCAACATTGTTCCCTGGCAAATACTGTGCGAAAGAAAAAAAGCCGTTCTTAAAATCATACCTTTTAATGATAAGGGAGAGATTATATTCGATGAATTCAAAAATTTATTATCCGGAAAAACAAAAATCATATCATTGGTTCACGTCTCAAATTCCCTCGGAACCGTCAATCCCGTAAAAAAAATCATTGATTATGCACATTCAAAAAATGTACCTGTGCTAATCGACGGTGCACAGTCTGCACAGCATTTCAAAATTGACGTACAGGAACTTGATTGTGATTTTTTTGTCTTCTCGGGACATAAAATCTACGGACCAACAGGAATAGGAATACTTTATGGAAAAGAAAAATGGCTCGAAGAAATGCCGCCGTATCAGGGGGGCGGAGAAATGATTGAAACAGTCACTTTCAAAAAAACAACATACAATAAACTGCCGTATAAGTTTGAAGCGGGAACGCCGGACATCTCGGGTGCAATAGGACTTTCGGAAGCATTAAAATATTTAAACCGACTCGGGCTCGCAAATATCTCAGAACATGAAAAACAATTGCTTGAATATGGTACAAATAAGCTAATGTCAATTGAGGGAATTAAAATCTTTGGGACTGCAAAAGAAAAAGTTTCTGTGTTTTCATTCCTGCTTGGTAATTACCATCCGTATGATGTAGGAGTTTTACTCGATAAACTCGGAATTGCACTCAGGACGGGTACCCATTGTACTATACCGGTAATGGATATTTTTAAAATTCCCGGAACAGTTAGAGCATCTCTGTGTTTTTATAACACAAAAGAAGAACTTGACTACCTGGTCGAAAACATTAATCGGGTTAAAGAAATATTAAACTAAAGTACTAAAGTCAAGAATACAGGAAGGAAAACAATTAAAAATTAATAATAGAAAAAAATAAAAAAGAAACACAGTGAGCGCGGAGCCACGAAAAACAATTAAAAATTAATTATTAAAAAAAATATTCAACGCAGGGACGCAAAGCAATTAACCCAAAGGCAGGAATTTAACAATAGAAAAAAATATAAATTAAACACGGAACTAAAGTCAGGGAGTGCGGAAACACGGTGAAAAATAAATAATAAACTAAACTAAAGTACTAAAGGCAGGCAGGGAAGCAGACAGGAATGATGTAATGGTAAGCTGTGAACAGTAAACTGTAAGCTGTAATGCGTAATGCGTTTGAAAACGAAGAATTTATAATGTAGAATACAAAATTAAGAATATAGTATAGTAACCGTGAAACTAAAGTCAGAAACATAAATTGAGCATTAACAGCAATAATGATTGCATTGATTAAACTAATTTACTATTATAATTTTATTTTCAGAACTAAAGTCAGGACATAAGTCAGGTGAATAAAAGTATTTCAGAAATTGAAAATGAAATAATTGAAGAGTTTTCCACCCTTGGGGACTGGCTCGATAAATACGAATATATAATCGAACTCGGAAAAAACTTGCCTTTGATTGAGGAAGCTCACAAAACAGATGAATATAAAGTCCCGGGCTGTCAGTCCCGTGTTTGGCTTAAAGCGTTTTACAAAAACGGAAAAGTATACTATAAAGCAGACAGCGATGCAACAATTACAAAAGGATTAATCTCGCTTTTAATAAGAGTACTATCAGGACAAACCCCTGAACAGATAATGAATGCAAAATTAGAATTTATAGATAAAATCGGAATGAGAGAACATCTTTCTTCAACCAGGGCAAACGGGCTTGTTTCCATGATATCAGAAATGAAAAATCATGCGTGCCTTGTTAATGAAGAATGTAGAAAGAAAAGAGGTTTAACCGACAAAAAATTATGAGCCAAACAGAAGTAAATACAGATATTTTAAAAGAAGAGGCGGTTAAGGTTCTGCAAACAATCTATGACCCCGAGATACCTGTTGATATTTACGAGCTCGGTCTAATTTATGATATAAAAGCCGCAAATAACGGAGATGTTCTTGTAATAATGACACTCACGGCTCCTAACTGCCCTGTTGCTGAATCATTACCGCTTGAAGTACAAAATAAACTCAGGGAACACCCTTTGATACATGATGCTAAGGTCATCATTACATTCGACCCGCCCTGGGATATGTCAAAAATGTCAGAAGTTGCTAAACTCGAACTTGGATTTTTATAATTCACTTTTATTAATTAAAAAACAAAGGCTATGAAAGAAAAATCAAAATCAATTTTTGTTTTGTTACTTTTTGTTGTATTGACATTAACTTTTTTCAGTTGTGCCGGCATCAAAGACACAATTACGAATGTTCAAAGACTCCAATTTAAACTTGGTTCAGTCGATAATTTTTCGCTTGCTAACGTTAAGCTGTCAAATATCAATTCAATCAGCAATATCAGTCTGACAGACGGGGCATTATTATTAGCTGCGTTTGGAAGCGGGCAATTACCGGCATCTTTCACCCTTAATGTTATTGCAAAGAATCCGAATGACGGTACCGGAGGAACCCCTAACACAACTGCAATAATAAAATCGCTTGCCTGGAGGCTTTTAATAGACGACAAGGAAACTATTAACGGAAATATTGACAAAAATATAGAGGTTCCCGGTGTGGGGCAGGCAACAACAATACCGGTGGCAATATCTCTTGACTTACTGAAGTTTTTCAAGGACCAGGGATATGAAAGCCTTGTCAATTTAGCTCTTGCTCTCGGCGGGTCTTCCGGTTCCTCAGCGAGGTTAACCCTAAAGGTTCAACCGACGATAGATACTTTTTTAGGTCCTATTACCTATCCCGGAGAAATATCGGTTATAGATAAAGAGTTCCGCGGACAGTAAAAATTATTCCTAAAGGCAAGCTTGAAAAAAATAATAAAAATCCTACATTAATATTTCTAAATATCCTCCCAGATAAATCTGAACAGCATTAAAGAAGCTGTGATTACTACTATCGCATAAGATATCAGTATCTGAAAATCTGCTATAAATTCTCCTATTGGTGCACCCGATGCAGACTTTATTGTTGAATTAACCACGGTTAGAAAAACGGGCAGTAAAATCGGAAATGATAAAATAGGATATAGAGTACCTTTGGTGTTTGCCTTCGATACTATCGCCGCTACTATTGTTAATGCAGATACAATCCCAAGATTTCCAAGTACTAAAACTATTAAAAATGCTTGAGTATTTCTTATCTCAAAACCGGTTACAATCGAAAAAAGTAAGATGGCTACAATATTTATCGCAAATGTCAGAAGTAAATTAAAGAAAAGTTTTCCGGTAAAAACAGATATGGGCTCGGTACAAAGTTTTAATGCCAGGGATGTTTCCTTGTCCTCCTCTTTTATAAATACCCTCGATAAACCGCTCACAGAAGAAAAGAATATTGTTATCCATAACAAACCGGATAATAATTCAGGCTTTATAAATCCGTCCCCAAGTGAAAATCTTATAATAGATATTGTTACAATTACAAACATCAACAAAGAGTTTGTAGTATATCTATTCCTTAGTTCGGATTTCAGATCTTTTTTAAATATTATATAAGTTTTCACAAGAATAAATTTTTGTTTTCCCGACTAAAGTCAAGACTAAAGTCAAGAATTTAGGAACACATCATCGTTTCTAAGCAATTAAAATTTAAATAAAATAAAAACAAATGGCAAGCTATTCACAAAGTTACTCGGGTAATTACGGTAATTTTGTATCCTTACTAAAAGCCTAAAGGCAGGCAGGAAGTTGCTGGTAATTTATACTTACCTGACTTTCAGTTAAACTTTCAAAATTAAATATTAAGAGCAAACCGTTGAAACGGTTATGTGTCTTAACATTTATCTTTCCCACGACTAAAGTCGTGGGCTGTAAACAAAATCTTTCCAAAATGAAAGTCAAGCGAACAAAATCAAGATTAAAGTCACAACTAAAGTCAGGAAAAGGAAAGTCAGAAAAGTCAGGAAGCAAGATAAAATTTGTTATATATCATATATTATATGTTATATATTATATGTTATATGTTATGTTTAACTCTCTGAATTATATTTCCATTTTTATCTCTTATGTTAAGCTCAAGGGGCATTTGGCCGGGCAGAGTGTGGGTGGCGCAGCCAAAACACGGGTCATATGCACGAAAAGCCATCTCTATTTTGTTCAATGTTCCCTCAGTAACCTCGGCTCCTTTTTTGATTAAACCCATTGCTGCTCTTTTAATTGACATAGATATTGCGGCATGGTTGTTTGTCGTCCCTACTATAAGGTTTGCCTTAGTTACAATTCCCTTTTCGTCCGTTACGTAATGGTGGGTTAGTGTTCCTCTGGGAGCTTCAACTATTCCGATTCCTTCGTGAGGAGTTTCGGTGGGAAGTATTCTGTAATCTGGTGATGTTATTTCGGGGTCTTTAATCAATTCCATAGCTCTTTCTGCTGCACACTGAAGCTCTATTATCCTCGCCCAGTGTGTTGCAAGAGTGTGATGTACTGGTTTCTTTCCCGAACCATCTTCGGTAAGTGTTTTGTAGTATTTTTCATATTCAGCCTGTGCAAGCGGAGTAGGCATTCCATCCGATGCATTCAATCTTGAAAGAGGAGTTGCCTGATATACCCCGCTGTCTCTTCCGTCAACAAATCCCTTCCAGCCAATTTTTTTCAAGTAAGGATACTTTAAATAACTCCATTGTTCTGTGTGTTCCGCAATGTTATCCAAATATTCGGAAGGACTGTATTTACAGAATTCATTTCCGTCAGGATCAACAACGCGCACTTTCCCGTCATAAAAATTTGATTTGTTATTTTCATCAACCAGTCCCATATAGTATGTTTTTTGTGTATATGGTCCGTTTAATATCAGGTCAACGTACTGGCTGTTTTTTAAAACAACATCTTCAAACAATTTAAATGTAAACTGGCCAAAGTCTACCATATATTTAGCATACTCTTCAAATTTCTTCCTTTCTTCCTCGTTGATTCCTCTCGAAACTCCACCGGGTATTGCCGTTACCTGATGAATTTTCTTCCCGCCGAGTGTTTGTATTATTTCCTGACATCTTGCTCTTAGCCCTATGACTTTCCCTCCTATTTCAAGACCTACTTTTTTGATGACTCCGAGCAGGTTTCTCTCTGCCGGCGGAGCATCCGGACCTACTACAAAATCCGGTCCTCCAAGAGCATAAAAGTGAACCGTGTGGTCTGCTGTGAAAAATGTATTATATAATAATTCTCTTAATTTTCTTCCTGCGGAAGGAATTTTTACTTTATATACATCGTCTGTAGCTTTAGCTGCCGCCATATGGTGTGCTTCCGGACATACTCCGCATATTCTTGTTGTTATCCTTGCCATTTCTTCAACCGGTCTGCCAACGGCAAACTGCTCAAACCCACGAAGTTCGGGTATTTGTAAATAGCAATTCGCTACTTCTCCTTCATCGTTTAAAAAAATATCAATTTTTCCGTGGCCTTCTAATCTTGTAATTGGGTCTATTTTTATTTGTTTCATATCTAATCAGTTAAAATTTAATAATAAAAAATTAAAAATATAAAGCCATTTATCTCATTTCCCGGAGCTATCGGGACGAGTTTTAGGTTGAACTCTTTTTAATATTGAACTTGCCATTGAAAATCGGTAAAATGTTCCAAGCGGGTCTGCAAGTGTTTCCATAATTTTCCGCGCCTCTTCAGGAGTTTGTGCATCAATTACCGAACTCAACGCTGCCACCATTTTAGCGCCCTGGTCCGTTACGTTCGGTGGGGCACCGTAACATCCGCGGCATCCTATATTTGCCTTTACACACAAAGCATCGCATCCGCTTCTTGTCGCCGGACCGACACACATTATCCCCTGGTCAAGCAAGCATTCGTTCGGATCAGGTATGATTTCCTGTGGTCTGTAAAATCTCTTAATTTTTTTCTCTTTCCTTTCTCGCGGACATTCATCACAGCATGTTTTATCGCCAGCACCAAGAACTGTTCCTTTCGGCGGCAAGGGTTTTCCGTTCTTTAAAATATCAATCACCGCTCCAACAGCATTCAGTATTTGAAAGGATTGAGGGGGACATCCGGGTATGTAATAATCAACTTCCACTACCTGGTCTAATGTTTTAACAGTATTCCAAAATTCCGGTATCTCGATTTCTCCTTCGGGCATATGGGTTATGGGAACCGGGTAAATTCCTTTTGACTGCTCATCAACAGACGGACTGTTTTTGTAAACGAATTCAAATATGGAATTTTTATCATAAAAATTTGCAAGTCCGGGAATGCATCCTTCTTGAGCACAGGAACCAAACGCAACAAGAACTTTTGATTTGGCTCTTAATAATTTTGCCAGATATTCGTTTTCGGATGTTCTTATTGCCCCATTAAACAGGCAAATTGTAATATCCCCATCCGGCATTGCCTCAACGTCTTTATATTTAAAATCCATTACGCAGGGCCAGAATACAATATCAAAGAAATCTGCAACATCAAGAATTTTTTCCTCTATATCTACAACGGCAATTTCACATCCGCCGCAGGAAGATGCCCAGTATAGTGCTAATTTTGGTTTCATAGTTTTTTTAATGTATAATTTAACAGTTGAAAAAATAATTTAACATTTAACATTTAACATTTATAATTTATAATTTAACATTTAACTGAATTATCTGTTATCAGTTTATTCAGTAAGTTGTAATGGTCCTAATTCTCTTAATTGCTGCTCAAAATCCAGTGTCGTATGTGCATATTTATCTCCTTCAGAAGCAGATATCCATTCGAGTCTAAGTCTCCTTGGGTCTATACCGTATTGGTCCAGCAATATTTTTAACATTTCAACTCTTCTTAAGGTTTTGAAGTTACCTTCCGAATAGTGGCAGTCTCCTATATGACACCCGCCTATCATTACTCCGTCAGCTCCTAATTTAAATGCTTTCAGAACAAACGTCGGATCTACTCTCCCGCTGCACATTGTTCTTATTACTCTTACTGAGGGTGATGATTTAAGTCGTGATACTCCGGCAAGATCCGCTCCTGTATATGTGCACCAATTGCACAAGAAAGCAACTATTCTCGGACTCCAACTCTTTTCTTTTGTTGTACTCATATTTTATATATTATATATTATATATTAAATGTTAAATTGACAATAATCCTTCTATTTCAGACAAAATTTGCATATCAGTAAATCCTTTTCCCGTAATTGCTGAGGCCGGGCAGGCTGCGACACAGGTTCCGCATCCTTTACATAACATTTCGTTAATATTAGATATTTTCTTATCATCAACAAACGAAATAGCGCCATAAGGACAAAGGTTATTACAAATTCTGCATCCACTGCAATATTCGTCCACAACCTCGGCTTTAACTGGATCAAGGGCAACTTCGCCAAGCGAAATAAGAGATAACATCCTTGCGGCTGCGGCAGAAGCCTGAGCTACAGAATCAGGAATATCTTTCGGTCCCTGGGCACAACCAGCTATAAAGACTCCGTCTGTCATTGTTGATATAGGATCGAGTTTAGGATGCCTTTCAAGAAAGAATTTATCCGGACTTTGACTAATTGAAAATATCTTTTTTACATCCGCTGCATCAAACTGTGGTTCGATTGCCGGGCAGAGTATCACCATATCCAGGGCAATCTCTCTGAATTTTCCTATTAAAGTATCTTCACATTTAACTAACAGATACGGTTTGCCGTCACTTCCCGAATGAACTTCCGCTATTTCGGCAACTTTGCCTCTTATCATATTTACTCCTTCATCAAGAAGCCGCTTGTAAAATTCCTCATATCCTTTTCCGAAGGCTCTCATATCTATGTAAAATTGATATACTTCTGCTTTGGTTCTATCTTTAACAAGGTGTGCAAACTTCAGTGCATACATACAGCAAACGCGTGAACAATACTTATGGTAGTTTTCATCCCGCGAACCGATGCAGTGAATTATTCCGACCGCTCTTGGTTCGGAACCGTCTTTGCATTTGACCAGTCCTCCGGTCGGACCCGTAGAGTTTAGCATATGTTCAAATTCAAGAGATGAATATACGTTATCAAGTCTGCCATAACCGTATTGAGGCATTTGTTTCAGGTCTATTAACTGAAATCCAGTGGCTAACAGTATTTGTCCAACTTCAATTTCTACTTCTTCGTCTTTATCTTCATAATTTATTGCTTCGGGTTCGCAGTAAGTTGAACATATTCCACATCCTCCTGTTTGTGTTTTTATACAGGATTCCTCATCTATTTTAGGTACTCTTGGTACAGCCTGCAGGGTAGGGATGTTTATTGCTGTCTTTGGTCCGAGATACCAATCGGCTACAGCACCTCTTTCATAATCGAGTGATTTTATTTTAATATGGCCTGTAGGACACACATATGCACACGCACCGCATACTATACATTCACTATTCATTTTTTCATATGGTAAGACAACTTCTCTTTTAATTCCTCTGTTTGCAAACCCAAGAATATTTGCCTTAACAACATCGCGACATATGTTTACACACATTCCGCAAAGTATACAGGCGTCTTCAGCTTCATCTCTTTCCAGCGAAACAAACTTTGGTTCTATGACTCCGAGCGAAGCGGCCATATTTTTTACAACAGGAACGTTAGGCCAGCGTGAAAGCATAAGTTCAATAAGAACTTTTCTTATTTCCTGTATTACAGGAGAGTTCGTTCTTATCTTCAATCCGTTTTCTCTTAGCGGATAATTACAGGCTGTGACTATACGTGTTCGTTTTCCACGTATAATTTCCACGCTACAGAGACGACATATACCGTAAGGTTCAAACAGTTCCGAGTAGCACATTGTAGGAATCCAAATACCAGCTGATTCAGCTGCTTTTACAATGGTAGTTTCTTCCGCTACCTGTATGTCTTTACCATCTATGTTTACAGTTATCATAATTTAGTTTTCTTTAATTATTTGTTTGTTTTGTTATTTATTCTACTCTTATAGCGTTAAAACGACAGACATCATAACAAACGCCACATTTGCCACATTTGTTCTGGTCAATATGATGCGCTTTTTTTATTTCTCCAATAATGGCATTATCAGGACAGTTTTTTTTACAAACACCGCATCCATGGCCGACTTCAACACATTGTTTTTCGTCAATCGTATAAGTAAGAAGCTGTTTACAAACTCGTGCAGGACACTTTTTATCTTTAACATGAGCTTCATATTCCTCTCTAAAATATTTGAGTGTTGTTAAAACGGGATTTGGAGCTGAGCCACCGAGTGCGCAGAGTGAAGATTCTACTATGACATTTGACAGTTCTTCGAGTAAATTTAAGTCTTCTTCTTTCCCTTTACCTGATGTAATGTTTTCCAGTATGTCGAGCATCCTTTTAGTTCCCTCTCTGCACGGAATGCATTTTCCACATGATTCTTCCTGTGTAAACTTAAGAAAATACTTTGCCATATCTACCATGCAGTTGTCTTCATCCATTACTACCATACCTCCGGAACCCATCATAGAACCAACTTTTGTAAGCTCCTCATAGTCAACAGGAAGGTTTATTAAGTTCTCAGGTATAAATCCACCTGAAGGTCCCCCGGTTTGAACTGCTTTAAACTTTTTTCCATCTCTTATTCCGCCGCCAATGTTAAATATTATATCTCTTAATGTAATTCCCATTGGTACTTCTACTAAGCCAGTATTGTTAACTTTTCCAGCAAGTGAGAACACCTTAGTTCCTTTGCTTCCTCCCCAAGCATCATGGGTAACATCTCCTGTTCCAATACTCGAAAACCATTCTGCTCCTTTTAAAATTATCGGTGGAACATTGGTCCATGTTTCTACATTATTAAGACAGGTTGGTTTATCCCATAATCCTTTTTCTACTGTGTGAATATATTTTGCTCGCGGCTCCCCGGGGTTACCTTCGATAGAGGTCATCAATGCTGTAGATTCACCACAGACAAAAGCCCCTGCTCCTCTTCTTACTTTTATATCGAAGTTAAAATCTGTATCAAAAATCTTTTCTCCGAGTAAACCATATTCTTTCGCTTGTTCTATTGCTATATTAAATCTTTTAATTGCAAGAGGATACTCCATTCTTACATAAATATATCCTTCACATATGTTTTGTATTGCATATGCGCCTATCATCATTCCTTCTATGACGCTATGAGGATCTCCTTCTATTATGCTTCTGTCCATAAATGCTCCCGGGTCACCTTCATCTGCGTTGCATATCACATATTTTGTATCGCTTTGTATTCGCTTACAGGTTTCCCACTTAATCCCTGTTGGGAAACCACCGCCCCCACGCCCCCTTAATCCAGACTTTTTAATTTCCTGAAGTACTTCATCCGGGGTCATTGACATTAAAACTTTGGCAAGTGCCTTATAACCTCCTCTCGCTATATAATCGTTTATGTTTTCAGGATCTATCATTCCTCTGTTCCGCAAAGCTACTAATGTTTGATCAGAAAAAAATGGAATATTTGACATTTTTGGAATTGGTGCCTCTTCCTTTGGTGGTACATACATCAATTTTTTTACGGGCCTTCCTTTTAAGAGATGCTCTTCAACAAGAAGTGGTATATCTGAAACCTTTAGCATTTGATAAAAAATACCATCCGGTTGTACAACAACCAGAGGACCAGCTCCACAAAATCCGTTGCAACCGGTTGTCACAACTTCTGCTTCTGTTTGTAATTTGTGTTTTGCAATTTCCTTTTCAAGAGCATCCTTAATTTCAAAACTATGATTCGAAACACATCCTGTTCCGGCACAAACCATTAATTGTAATCTATATGATTTCATTATACTTTACTTTAGTTTAAGTATTTAGTTGTTTAATCTTTTTCCAAGTTTTAGAGTTTTAGAGAACTTCGCGAACTATTGTATTCTTTCGCTTCCAATAGATAGAGCATAATCTTTTACTAGAACACCCTTTAAAACGTGTTCTTCAAAAATTTTTTTAGCTTTTTCAGAATTAAGGTCAACATATTTTACCGGCGCTTGTCCAAGTACTTCAACGGTTGCCATTGGTTCCCGGCTACAAAGTCCTGCACATCCTGAGGTTGTTAAAATAACATCCTTTACGTTTTTCTCTTCTATTTGTTGTACAAAAGTATTCATTATCTCCCTTGCACCGGCAGCAATACCACAGGTTCCCATATGTACGGTGACCTTTACTTTACCTCCTCCTTCTCGAACCGTCATTGTTCTCTTAAACTCATCACTGATTTTTTCTAAGTCTTCTATTTTAAGTTTTGGCATAATTTTAAGATTATGAATTATAAAATTAATCCCGTTTAATCCCGAGTTCTCCCGAGCAATCGGGACAGGTCGGGACAAGTTCGGGAAAATACCTGTTATTTATTTTTATACTTGTTGACTAACTTAGGAACTCCCTGAATGCCAACCGGACCATATAACTCATCTCCAATAATTACAACAGGTGCTAAGCCGCAAGTTCCTACACAACCCGAAATATCAAGACTAAACTGCATATCTTCCGTTGTTTCTCCGCATTTAATCTTTAATTCTCTTTCAAGAGCGCTAACAACTTTAGGAGCTCCCAGGGCATGACAGGGGGTACCCATGCAAACACAAATTTTATGTTTTCCTTTTGGTTTTAAGCTAAAAGCATTATAAAAAGTAGCTATATTGTAAATTCTGGCAATGGGTACTGTTGTTTCTTTGGAGAGGGTCTCCAAAATTTCTTTAGGCAAATAATTAAACTCGTTTTGTACATCGTGCATCATTTCAATAATGTTTTCGGGTTTGTTTTTCCATCTTTTGGCTATTTCTTTCGCTTTCGTTAGAATTTCTGCTGACATATTACGTGTTATTTAGTTAAAATTATTATAGTTTTCTTTTAAATATCTCCTTGCTATTGGTAATAGCATACCGTTTTCAATCCCTAGTGTCTTTAGGTGTTCCTTGAATATTTTGCTTTCAAATGTAAATTCCTTGACGACACAACTTATTTTTTCTGAAGGGCTTGCATATTTTCTGGTATGACAGAATTTTAAGTTATATTCCTTTTCGCTTGCCAACAATGCTAATATCGTATCCATAATATTTCCCGTTGGTTGTCTATCAAAATGCGACATTTGAAAGCTTGTATAAATTTTAGTTCCTTTTCCGGTTTCGGAAATTATTTCAAGCTTTCCGTTAGCCATTTCTGCTGCTTGTTTAAGCAAGGGTATGCCAAGCCCAACTTTTCTTGTTGTACGAGTTGTTATAAACGGGTCTGTTACTTCTTCAAGCATAGATTTGTTCATTCCTTTTCCGTCATCTTTTATTTCAAGTGTAAATAAATCATCTTTAAAGTTTTCTTCGACCAAAATTTCAATATTTTTTGCACTAGCGTTTATACTGTTTTCTGCTATGTCAAGGATGTGTAATGAAATATCGTTCATATCTTTAATTAAAAAGATAATTAACAAAACCGTCAAAACTATTGTTTTCAGAAAAATATTCAGTATAGGACGTTCCGATCAGGTTTAAAGAATGTGAATCGGAACCTTTCACAAATTTGTACTTTTTAGCATACCCTGAATACTCTATTTTTGCTTGCTCAATACTAATATTAGGAGAAATTTCAAGGGCATCTAGTTTACAATCCTCGGGAACAAATCCAAGTTGACTGATTATTGAAAAACTCGGTCTGTCAATATGGGCAGCTACTGCTATTCCGTTGTTATAATGAATGCGTTCTATTACTTCATTAAGCGACAAATTAACCGAATTAAATAATGATTTTTGATAAAATCCTTCTACTTCATCAAATTCATTCGCAAGCACTTGCTGTGAGAATTCTCTATCGCTTAATGCATCGGGTAAAAAAGCGTTTATTTCATTTTGTAACATGCGGGCAAAGTGAATTTTTTCGAATAAAGCAAGTATGTGCACTTCCTCCTTTGTTGTTATTTCCATTCCCGGGAATACGTTTATTGTCTGGTCATTTGCTTCGTCGAGACCTTCTTTTCTTCTCTGATTACTGTTTGCTTTTATAGCTGCTTCTGCGTTCTGCATCGTATTATGGTCTGTTATAAAAATCATATTTAACCCTTTTATATATGCCTGCCTCACAATTCTCAAGGGTGACTGAGTAACGTCTGCACAGGGTGACAAACATGTATGAATATGTATATCTGCTTTTATTAGTTGTGCCATTATTCGTCATAGAATTTCCGGATATGTTTTCCCGCTTATCTGAAAAGAGGTTAGTTCGGTTTTTAAAATTGTAATTTGTTCTTCTTCTGCTTTTTTCAATGTCTCCGGGGGCACTTCTTTATTCATTACAATAACAATGACAGCAATTTCCTTAAGTGTTGCTACTGCTACGATATTTAAATGTGTTTGCATTGTTATCCAGATATTGTCTTTTTTAGCGTTAGCAATAACGTCACTCAAAAGATCTCCGGAATACCCTCCGGAAATTTCCCTTTCCGGTTGATATATTTTTGTTAATTCTTTTAAACTATATTTTTCAACTAATTCTTTAATTTTCATTATGGTCTGATACTTGACTTTAGTTATACTGTTTTTTTAATGGTTTATTGAATATAAACTTATGTTGTTTAACGGGGTATCTCCCGGATCGTCTGTTTTTTCTGCTTCCTTTTTTTGGGGGGTTGTTCTTTTGGCTGCGGAGAGCTATCTAAACTGAATTCAAGTGCAACACAATTTTCCAGTTTTAATATTCCCTGCACCACTTCTTCTGCAAAAATCAGACAAGATGGGCACCCACATGCACCACAGTTAATTTGTGGCAGCTGTTGATATATTTCTTTTTGTTTTGCTACTTTGGCAATTGCGTTTCTTATGTTTATGTCAATTGGTTTAATTGGTTGCGGTTTATAAATATTTTCATCATATATATTTCTATTCTCATAATTGTCTTTTTTACCAATAGGTGGTTTTTTGTCACCATAATATCTAATTAAAGAATTAAGTCTACTTCGCGCTATATATGCGTTTTCTACTACCATTATTCCGCCAAGGCATCCTTCCATACAGGCGTGCATATCGACTAAGTCAACGTTTCGCAGTTTTCCACGCTCAATACCTTCAAGAATATAAATGATATTATTTACTCCGGAAACTGCAATACAGTTATCGTTTTCAAGCATAGAAGTCAAACCACCGAGACTTCCGTATTTCAGACCAAACCCATTTATTTCGTAGTGTTCACACTGTGCTGTATGTGTAACCGGTTGATTGACTAAACGCATAAGAAGCGGATATATTTCCGAAATTGGAATTGCTCCATCGATACAGGATTTTCCTTGGTTTGTATAAGCAAGTTTTTGCAAAATCAATATCGTCTTTGAGGGACAAGGTGTAATATAAATAATTCCTATCTCTTCATTCTTTAGGCCGGTTCTTTTGGAAATTTGTTCCTTAACGGTTCCTGCTACTAATTCTAACGGAGATATTATGGGTAAAAGATGAGATAGCAGTTCGGGATATTTGGTTTGTATTAATTTAACAACTGTTGGACAAAACGGCGAAATCAAAGGTTTAATTTTTGAAGATTGGATATGCCGTTCGATTCCTCTGTATACAGTAATTGATGCCTGCGAGATATCGAAAACCTCATCAAATCCTATTTTTCTAAGAAGAGATAAAATTTGTGGCGGCTTTATGTTTTTCTCAAACTGAGTATACAAAGCAATTGAGGGTATGGCAACTGTATACTTGAACTTGGAAAAGTCTTTAAAGGTGTTAGTCAGTGGAACTATTGCTTCTGACTTGCACACTTTCACACATTCTCCGCAATCAATACATTTATCTTCGAGCATAACAGCAACTTTATTCCTGACTTTAGTTCTGATTCTGATTGCTTCTGCAGGACAGACTTTTAAACATGCCATATCGCCGACACATTTTTCAGAATCAAAATAAATTGAGTGTCCATATTTATCTGTATTCTCCATCAGGCCTGACTTTAGTTTAGTCTCAATCTTCTATTTTTAAATTCCTCAAGCAATTTCTTCAGATTTATCATGATTGTCTGTTTTCCGATCAATAAATATTCCGATAAAAAGATTTGTTCCTTTGTTCTCTTCCGATTCAATATAAAATTCATCAGAGTTCATTTTTATATTCGGTAATCCCATTCCGGCCCCGAATCCCATTTCTCTCATTTCGCTGGTTGCCGTAGAATATCCTTCTTTCATTGCAAGCTCAATATCTTTAATTCCCGGGCCTTCATCATTAAATTTCAATACAATTTTATCCGGTGTTATTGAAAAATCAAGGGTTGCCCGGTATGCATACATTATAATGTTCATCTCTGCTTCGTAGCAACAAATCGATACCCTGTAAATTATTTCAGATGGTATTCCGATCAGCTTTAGTGTTTTTTTCACATTTACCGATGCTGAGCCGGCATCAATAAAATTACCGCCTTTTATTTCAAACAACTGATTATAAATTAAACTTTGTTCATTATTCATTCGTCACTGTTATATCTTAACTCCTTCTCTAAGTCCGTTTTGATATAAGATTCCGCAAGTATCAAAAAGTGATTTATTGGTTGTCAATAAGGGTAATTTTCTCTCCTCTGCTTTTTTAATTATATTCTCATCCGGTTTTTTTCCTCTTACAAAAATAATACCTTTCAGGTCCATTATTTCAGCAACTTGCAGAACCTGATTGTTAGTAATTCCGGTTAATAACAGTGTTTCTGCTTTTCCAAACCTCAAAACGTCGCTCATTAAATCGGAAGCAAAGCAAAGACTAATATCTCTAACAAGTAAGTCTTCGTCTCTTGTAAGTTTTGTGCAGTCTAATATTTTAACGATTTCTTCTATTGTCATTTTCATAGCAAGGTTCTGCTTGATGTTTCACATATTAGGTAATTTGTTTAATGTATTAAACTCTATCTTTTTTCATTTATTAAAGTATCTTTACCTATTATTATTTGCCTTCTTGAAGGAAACTTCGTTGCCGGACAGTGACTCCAGCATTGCCCGCAACCCGTGCATTTTTCCGGATCAACATATCTTGCTCTCTTTTTGACTTTGACCTTGTAAGAACCCAGATATCCCGAAACAGAAACGACTTCACTCCACGAAAAAAGTTTAATGTTTTCTCTATGACCCACTGAAACCATTTTCGGGGTTAGAATACAGGCAGAACAATCGAGTGTTGGAAAGGTTTTGTCAAATAATGCCATTTTTCCACCTATTGACGCTTCCCTTTCCACAAGATAGACGTTATGTCCTGCATCTGCTATTTCAAGCGATGCCTGTATTCCCGCTATACCGCCACCCACAACAAGAACATCTTTATTTATTTTTTCACGCTTAATCTCAAGTGGACTTTGATAAGCAACACGGCTAACCGCTGCATGGGCAAGTGCTTTTGCTTTTATTGTTGCTGCTTCTTTATCGTCATGTACCCAGGCACAATGCTCTCTAATATTTGCCATTTGAAATAAAAATCTGTTAATTCCCGCTTTTTCACACGCATTTCTGAAAGTAAGCTCGTGCATCAGAGGTGAGCAGGCGGCAACTACCACGCGGTTAAGTTTCTGTGTTTTTATTGCTCTAACTATCAAATCCTGCCCGGGATCAGAACACATAAATTTATAATCCTGTGAAACTACGACTCCGGGGATTGATGCCACATAATCTCTTACTTCGGCTACGTTAACGATTGATGAAATATTTACACCGCAGTGGCATACAAAAAAACCAATTCTTACTTCTCCGTTTCCTGATTTTTCTTTCCCCGTAATGTTAGGATCAGGTTGATTCCTCATTTCATTTTCCATTTTTCTGTTGTAATAAATTATATATAATATAGTGTTTTTTATTTTATAACCAGGTCGCTGAATTTTTCACTGTCAATAAGAAGCTTGTCAATTCCGAGTTCCTTATTATTAAAACCAAATGCAAGTCCCATAATTTGAGTAAAAAATAAAATAGGCATATTATAATTTGTTTTGTACTCTTTGTTTATTACGTCCTGATATGCTTCCAGGTTCATCTGGCAGAGGGGACACGTTGTAACAACACAGTCCGCTCTGTTTTCAACCGCAGAGGCGATAATTTCTTTTGATAACTTAATTGCTACGTCTTCATAGGTAGTCATCAACATTCCGCCGCAACATTTCACTTTAAAGGGAAAATAAATATTAACACCTCCAAGTGCTTCAAATAAATCATCCATTAACATCGGTTCTTCCCTGTCGTCGAAACCTCTTTCGGGCCGTACTATCTGGCATCCGTAATAGTTAGCGATTTTAAGACCGTTTAAATTATGCTTTGCTTTCTGTTTAATTTTTTCTATGCCGATATCATTCATAAGTACGTCAAGAGGATGTCTTATGTTCACCGAGAGATTATATGTTAGGTTTGCTTCTTTTAAACACTCGTTTATAGTTTGGTGGAACTCCGGTAATTCCTTAAGGTATCTGTTTGTTTTTGCCAGGATAGTATAGCAAGAACTGCAGGGTGCTACTAGATCTCTTTTGTGCTTTTCGGCAAGAGCAAGATTTCTTGCCGATATAGCAAAACCCACAGTTTCTTTAACGGACATATAAGCGGTTGCCCCGCAACAATTCCAGTCTTCAAGTTCTATCAGATTACAATCAAGGTGGTTAAAGACTTTTTTAACAGAGTCACTGTAGCTACTGTGTGCAGATTCTAAACTGCAGCCCGGGTAATAAGTGTAATCCATATTTATCTAGTTAAGTTGTTCCTCCGGAAAAATTATTAAGGAGTAAATTTTGTTTTTTAAATATATATATCTCATTTTAAACACACAACTAAAGTCAGGTTATTTTTTCGATTCAAGAACTGTATCTTTTTCAACTGCGCTGTATCCGACAGTTTTTTCAAGATATGCTTTCTCTATTACTTCTCTTGGCATATCACTCAACTCGGCTTTTTTAATTATCTTTTTAAAATTTTCCAAATCTTTAATCTTAGATGCAGTATATCCAATTCGTTTCTTTTTTGCCATTCTTAGACCAAGGGGCATAAAACTAAACAGTTTCGCGGGGTTTGTCTTTAAAAAGTAATAAACCAGAAGTCTTGCTTCGTGAAGCCGGCCGAATTGGTTCATTATTTTAACAAAAGATTCAGAGAGTGAATGAACGGGGAAATTCGGGGGATATATTTCTTTTTCCATAGCAAGACGTTTAAGAGCATAAATAATATCGGTAATCTTGATTAGTGCAGGACATCTTGTTTGACATGCATAACAGGAGGCACATACCCAGATTGTTTTGCTGTTTAAAATTGTTTCAAGATCCCCAGCCCTGAAAAGTGCTATCAGCTCTCTCGGTGATATATCCATTGCATACGATACGGGGCAGGAACCTGTACATGTACCACACTGTATGCATGTTTTTATCTTTTCGCTGTTAGGCACAACCTCAAGCTGCCTTAAAAAAGACTCCCTTAGGTCTTCCTCTTTTTTAGAAAGTTTTCCTGGAACTTTAATGTTTTCAATTTTCATTATATTATAAATTATATGTTATATACTATATTCTACTGGCTGAAAATCAAGCTGGTAATATTTTTTTAAGGTTTCGTTTTCTACGACTGTTTCAAAATTTTCGTAATTAATTTTTGTACCATCAAGTACATTCTTTTTTACTAAAAGTTCTATTACTTTTTTAGAGCATTCCCCTACTGCTTTTCTAATAATATCCGTGAGGTTTTCGCAAATTGTATAATTGTTCTCTATCTCAACTGCTAAAATGTTGATAGTATTTGGAATTTTATATCCCATTGAATCAGCAATTTTTATTGCTGTGATAAAATTAATATCATGATATGAGTTTAGACGGAGGGTATGAAGCAGGTCTCCTGCTTGAAAATGATGAATATGACCTACAGATGCTTTTTTTTCTCCCGTGTGTTTTATCGAATCAATAACTATTGCATAATCATAATCTTTAAGAATGTCAATTATTCCAAAGCCGCCCCACGAAGTCTCGGCAAAAGAAAGGATACTTGAGTCAGGAATACAATCGGTGGTTATTTTTTCTTCGAGATATCTTTTGACGATAATACCTATACCATCGTCACGCAGCAGTGTATTTCCCATTCCCAATATAATTGTTTTCATTCGATAGTACAGGTTTTTTTGTCTTTTTTTATGAGGTGAATATATTCTTTATCTCTGTGGTTTTTCAAGTAATGTATATATAAGATAATAAGACCGTTTTGTCCTAAATAAAATTATAGAATATTTATTATTAAATCAATATAAATAATTTTTTCCAATGTTAAATTATAAATGTTAAATTATAAATTAATAATAGAAATATTCAACGCAGTGACGCAAAGACGCAGAGACAATTAAAAATTAATAATTAATAATTAAAAATAGAAAGATTCAACGCAAAGACGCAGAGACAATGATAAATGTTAAATTATAAATGTTAAATTATTTATTTAAAGAAACCGAAAGACAGGACTAATAACTTACTACATAAAAAAAGCCGCCCATGAATTTGGGTGTCTTCTTTAGTGTATAAATATTTATTCGTTTCTATCCGGCTAAGACTTCTGCGGTTACGTTCTTTATTTCCTCGGGGGTAAAGGGCTTTGGAA
>VGWA01000027.1 GCA_016873795.1 Ignavibacteria bacterium | reverse complement strand
ATTTTTATTACTCTTGGAATTCTTTTCTCATGCGGGAAGAGTAAAGATACGTCGGAAAAGAAAGAAGAAAAGAAAGATAAAACTGAAGATACCAAGAGAGAAGAAACAAAAAAAGGGAAAGCAAAATTATATTTTTGCGAAGACTATAAAAGTGGTGAAATCGGAGTCAGTGATGTTTTTACACCTGGATGGTTAACGGTAATGGTTGACCTCAGACCTGCAGGACAAAAATTAGGAGTCGGTAAAGTGGAATTGAGAATTAGTAAAGTAAAAGATGCTAGTGGTGAAGAAATAAGCGAGAAAATTATAGATACAGTACCTTTTGATGTTCAGGCAGACTGGGATTATACTTATTTTCAGGACAAAGACAGGATATCATTCAAGACACCGGGAGTATATAGAGTAACAATGCAGAAAGTCGATGGAACTCCTATATGTAGCGGAGAAGTTAAAGTAGTACCGAGAGGAAAATAATTTTTTTAAATAAATAAAAGAAAGGAAAAAAAATGAAAAAAATTAATTTATTGTTAGTTCTTGTTATGGCTTTAATGGCTTTTACATTTACGGTAAAAGATATTAATGCACAAAGTGGCGCGGTTTTATATTTTTGTGAGCAGTATGATTCTGAATACGGAGAAATTGGAATAAGTGATAGATTTACCACAGGTTATTTGACAGTAATGGTAAAATCCAGCACAGCGCTTGGTTTGAGTGATGTTTACATTCAATTTGATAAGTATAATTGTTCGACCGGTGAATTTTCATATTATAAGAAATTTGATTATAAAGTTACACCTGATATGAAGTATATATATTTCAGTAAAAATGAAAGCAGCGATATGAGCTTTGATACACCGGGAATATACAGAGTCTTTTTACTGGATGAAAACGGAAATACGGTTGCCAGCGGATTGATCGAAGTTATAAGTAAAAAGAAATAATCGAAGTTAAAGATATTTAAATTTTTACGCCAGAATATTTCATAACAGGAAATATCTGGCGTTTTTTATAGAAATTATAGATTATTTATATATTAGCAACCATTACACTTAATGTTTGATAAGATCTTAAGACTTTCAAAGGATACTTTGATATATGGTACAAGTACCATAATCGGAAGATTTTTAATCTTCTTGTTGGTACCGGTTTATACAAATGTTTTTCCGCCTGCAGAATACGGAATAGTTGCTAATCTTTATGCATATATTGCGATTCTTAATGTTTTCTTTTCCATTGGACTTGAGTCCGGATATTTTAAATTTGCTTCAACCTTGGAAGAAGGAACAGTTAAGGAGAATTTTTCTCATCCGTTCAATGGAATTATGATAAATTCTTTGTTCCTGTCATCCGTATTATTTATATTTTCGGAGAACTTTTGCCCTCTTTTTCAAATAGATGTCTCGAAAAGTGCTTTAATAAAATATAGTGCTTTAATATTATTTTTTGATAATATATCGCTTGTTCCATTTGCATATCTGAGGCTTAAAAATAAACCTAAAATATTTGCTTCTTTTAAATTTGTTAATATTATTATCAATCTTTTGATGAATATTCTTTTGATATTTGTATTCCGTTTTGGTATCGAATCAATATTTATCAGTAATCTGACAGCTTCTGGATTAACGTTTCTCTTGTTGTTGCCTATTATTAAAAATAACTTTGTTTTGTCCTTCAATAAAAGATTGGTGAATGAACTTTTAAAATTTTCAATACCATATATTCCGGCGGGTATTAGTTCGAACTTGTTACAGGCAATAAACAGACCTATACTTACATATTTAACTGATGATGCTACAGTAGGAATTTTTCAGGCAAGTTACAAACTCGGTATATTTATGATGCTTTTTGTAGCTATGTTTGAATTTGCATGGAGACCTTTTTTTCTGCAAAATGCAAAAGAAAATAATGCAAAAGAAATTTTTTCCAAAGTTATGACCGCTTTTGTGTTTGTTGCAGCAATTGTGTTCTTGATAATCTCGCTTTTTGTAGATGATATTGCACGTATGAAAATGCCGTTCAGAGGGACACTAATCGGGAGTAAGTACTGGAGCGGTCTGGATATTGTTCCTGTTATTCTTTTTGCATATTTGCTTTATGGTATCTATATAAATCTGATGGCAGGTATATATATTGAAAAAAAGACAAAATATCTTCCGGTGATTACAGGTTCGGCCGCTGCTGTCAATATATTTGCAAATTTTATGTTGATACCTCATTATGGAATGATGGGCTCCGCTATGTCAACTTTGTTTGGGTACATTACTATGACGGCGGGAATTTATCTCGTTTCGCAGAGGTTTTACAGAATTCAATATGAATATTTAAAAGTATTTGCAATATTATTATTATCTTCGGGTTTATATATAATTTACTATGTTTCGAAAAATTATATTGATTTTTTTACTTACTATAAAATATTACTGATATTAATATTTATATTATCAATGTTCCTGCTTAAAATAATTAATTTTGGATATTTAAAAGAAATAATTTCTGGAAAAAATAAATAGTGTGTTGATTAATTTTTAGAGAAAATGAAAATCAAAAATATATTGGTGTGTGTTGATTCGTTTAAGGGAACTTTCGATTCAATTAAGTTAACAAAAATTATAGGAAAATATTTTTCTCAAAATGGATATTGTGTAACAGAAATTCCGGTAGCAGATGGAGGTGAGGGAACTATCGATGTAATTAAACATCTGAAAGGTGGTAAAAAAAAATACGTGAATGTATTTGATCCGTTGGGTAGGAAAATTAAGACATATTATTGTGTTATTGATAATACAGCATATCTCGAGATGGCTAAATCTTCAGGTATCATATTACTTGAGGAAAAGGAAAAAAATCCTTGGATTACCAGTACGTATGGATTCGGACAGATGTTAAAATATGCGCTGGATGAAAATTATAGGAAATTTGTTATTGCACTGGGAGGCTCGGCAACGAATGACGGTGGTATAGGAATGATGGAAGCATTAGGTTACAGATTTTTTAATAAAATAGGTAAACAGATCAAAGGACACGGTATGAATAAATTAAGCGGAAAAAATTTAAATGACATATATCATATAGATGATAAACAGGCGGATATTAGACTTAAAAAGTGTGATATAACTGTAATTAACGATGTTAAAAATCCCTTATATGGTAGAAATGGAGCAAGTCTTGTATATTCATATCAAAAAGGAGCTACAGAAATGATCGCTCAGAATTTGGAATGTGGAATTAAAAATTTTGCAAAAGCATTGAAAAAATTAACAGGTCGTAATCCGAATTTTGAAGGTGCGGCAGCTGCCGGAGGACTAAGTGCATCTTTTAAAACCCTGTTTAACGCAAATATAAAAAACGGAATTAATGAAATTATAAAAATACTGAATATAGAAAAAGCTGTTAAATCTGTTGATCTTGTAATTGTGGGAGAAGGTTCTGTTGATTATCAAACTGCACTTTATGGTAAAGCTCCTTGTGGTATCTCGATACTTGCAAAAAAATATAAAAAAAAAGTAATTGCTGTTACCGGGAAAACCGGTGTTAATGCACATAAAGTGTTTCGAAAAGGTATAGATGTTATATATTCTTGTTTCAACCAAAATCAAAATGATTTTGTGTATATTAAAGCAAATGCTTATAATAATTTATTAAAATTATTGAATATTATACACAGTCATTTGGATAATTTGGAAAATTATAGTAATAAAATAATAACTTATGATTAAACCAAAAGTTTTTATATCAAATATTATACCGGAAAAAGGTATAAATATGCTGAGGAAAAGATTTGAAGTGGAAGTGAATAAAACAGCAGGTATTTTGAAAAAAAATTTATTGATTAATAAACTCAAAAATACGGATGTATTGCTTTCTTTGCTTTCTGATATTGTAGATGAAGAGGTGATTTTATCAAGTGAAAAATTAAAAGTAATTTCAAACTATGCCGTTGGTTACAATAATATAGATTTAAAAGCTGCAACAAAGAGAGGTATTTATGTTACAAACACACCACGTACACTCGATGAAACGACTGCGGATTTTACATTTGCACTGATATTATCTTTAGCGCGAAGGTTAGTTGAATCAGATAAATTTATGAGAGCAGGGAAATTTAAGGGATGGGGTGCACTGGATTTTCTCGGTTTTGACGTTTTTAATTCAACAATGGGAGTAATAGGTATGGGAAGTATTGGTAAGGAGGTGGCAAAACGCGGATATTATGGATTCAATATGAAGATATTATATTATGATAGGTCAGTTCCGCCTTCCGCATTGTATATGAAAGTGCAAAAAACTTCACTTGACTATCTTTTAAAACATAGTGATTTTGTAACATTAAATATACCGTTAACAAAAGAAACATTCCATTTGATTGGAGAAAGAGAATTAAATTTAATGAAGCCCACTGCATACTTGATAAATACATCAAGAGGTCCGGTTATTGACGAAAGAGCACTGTACAAATATCTTCTAAATAAGAAAATTGCAGGTGCAGCTTTGGATGTATATGAACAAGAACCCTCATTTACAGCGGGGCTGGAAAAATTGGATAATATTATAATGACTCCGCATATAGCAAGTGCTTCACTTCAGACAAGGGAACTTATGTCCGTGAAAGCTGCTCAGAATATAATAGATTATTTCGATGGAAGAGTTCCGGAAGGACTGGTAAATAGAGAGGTACTCGAGGGTAAACACATAATTATTTTTTAGACAATATAAAAAAAATACCGTAAACGAACGGCATTTTTTACTTAAAATGTTTTTCTATCTTCTCTGAAATTTTTCATCTTCAAGAGTAAATACTAATGAGATTCTGTGAGTGTTACCGAGATTTTCATCACCGCTGAATTTTGCGAATGAATAATCAATATTTAGTTTAGGTAATTTTATCCCTGCTCCCAAAGTAAGATTACCAATTTCATTATATCCTACTCTTAAACTGAATAAACTTTGAAAATTATATTCAAGCCCTGCGTGCATATCGAATGATACAGGTCCTAAATGTGCATTTGAAGCAGTTTTTCTGTTTTCGAATCTGACATCAAAATCAACTGCAGGTATTAATGTACCCTTCCAAACGTCAAATTCATAGGCAGTCCCGATCTTTGCAGTGGGTATTATTACTTCTTTTTTTCCTGTTGACCACGATAAGTATGTTGATGTTATATCCATAATGTTAGCACCAAGATATAATCTGTCAATCGGACTCCAGTATGCTCCTAAATCAAAACCTAATCCCCAAGCGGAAGCTTCGGCGATGTTTCTTCTGATAACTTTAAGATTTGCACCGTAGAAAAAATTATCGTTGTGTTTTTTGGAGTATGTGAGATAAAATGCATAGTCTGCTGAGTTGAATCTCGATATTCTATCGGGGTCAAGTCTTTCTCCTGGGTCAAGTATACCGTTTCCGTTTAAATCAATTAACGCATTCCTTGTATCTGGAATATCATCAATGCCCATTCTGATTATACTGAAACCTAATGTCGCATTTTTTCCGAAAGGTACACCAACCGAGCCGTAATCGTAATTTACCAGATTTCCGAATCTTTCATCGTGCATTAATGAAAGCTGAGGATAGTTGATTTTTGATAAAAGAGCAGGATTCCAGTAGCCCGCCGTGACATCACTGGCTAAAGCAACGAACGCTCCTCCCATTCCAAGCGGTCTTGCACCGACACCTATAGCCAGAAATTCACCTGCATATTTATTACCGCTTCCTTGCGAAAATATGATATTAGGAAATATTAGTATTATTAATAAAATTATTATTGCTGCTGCTTTAAAAAGCTTCATATATATTATTATTTCTTTTTCTAAACAATATTTAAAAATTTTAGTTTCATTCAATAATGAAAAAATTTATAAAATAATGCAAGGTAAAACTTTTTGATTAAAAGAAATAAAATATTAATACTTAATTTATAATAATGATTTTATAGGTCATTATGAATTCTTTATGTTTTTCTGCTGAAGCTGTCAGTTTCTTTATTTTTTCATATTATATGGGGATTTACAATTTTTTGTAAATTGAAAATTGTAGTGAAAATTTATATAATGATAAAAAAAATAAAATGGATAAGTTTTTCAAAGAAGCAATAAAAGAAGCTAAACAGGGATTGGAAGAAGGGGGGATTCCAATCGGATCGGTAATTGTTATTGATGGTAAAATTGCAGGAAGAGGTCATAACAGGAGAATACAAAAGGGAAGTACAGTCTTGCATGGTGAAATGGATGCGCTGGAGAATGCAGGGCGTTTAAAACAAAATGATTATAAAAGGGCAACGTTATATACTACGTTATCACCCTGTCATATGTGCTGCGGTGCGATATTATTATATAAAATTCCTAAGGTGATTATAGGTGAAAACAGGACGTTTAAAGGAGCAGAGGAATTATTGATAAAAAACGGAGTAGAATTGGTTGTCCTGAACGATAACGAATGCATTGAGATTATGAAGGAATTTGTTAATAAAAATCCGGAATTATGGGACGAAGATATCGGGGAATAATAAAGATTGAGATTATTTCAATCCGGCGATTAATTGTATTTTAAAAAGTTTAAATTTATCATTACATTGTGAATTGTTTGAGAATTTAATGATTGTTAAATTTATAATTTATATTATTTATGAGACAAACAAGATATTTTATACCTACGCTCAGAGAAGATCCGGCTGATGCAGTAGTTCCATCGCATAAATTAATGTTAAGAGCTGGATTGATAAGACAGCTGACCTCTGGCGTTTATTCATATTTGCCGCTTGGTTTAAGAATTTTTAAAAAGATTGAAGAAATTCTGCGCCAGGAAATGAATGCAATAGGAGGAAATGAATTTTTATTGCCTGCTTTGAGTCCGAATGAATTATGGGAACAAACGGGAAGAGTAAATGATTTTGGAGATATTCTTTTCAAAATAAAAAATAGAGAACTTGTATTGGCACCGACACATGAGGAAGTTTTTGCCTCGATAGCAAAACCGAATTTGATATCATACAAAGACTTACCGGTTATGTGGTATCAGATACAGACCAAGTTTCGAAATGAAGCCCGTCCCAGATCGGGTGTTTTAAGGGGGAGACAATTTACAATGAAAGATGCATATTCTTTCGATGCAACATGGGAAGGATTGGATGAATCCTATAATCTTCAGGATATGGCTTATAGAAAGGCATTTAAAAGATGCGGTTTGAAATTTTTTAGTGTATCAGCTTACAGTGGTGCAATGGGTGGAAGAGAATCCAGGGAGTTTATGATTGAGTCGGATGCAGGCGAAGATATAGTGGCAGTAAGTGAAGATGAAAAATATGCTTCGAATTTAGAAGTTGCGGTATCGTTTGTCGAAAAAATCGGAAGGAAAAACACAAATATTCCTTATGAATCCTTTCACACTCCCGGAGTAAAATCGATTGATGAACTTGCGGAATTTCTAAAAATAAAGGATAAATCAAGACTGGCAAAATCCAGAGTATATGTGAAACCGGCGGTCGGGGATGATTTATACGATGAATATATTTTAGTTTTGGTATGCGGTGACGATGAAGTTAACGAATCAAAATTGACATCTTATATTGGAAATATAAGACCCGGGCATCCTGATGAATTACTGAAAATTACAGGTGCAGATGCCGGTTCGATAGGTCCGATTGGATTAAAGAGAAATGATATTAAAATAGTAGCGGATTTGAGGCTCGAAAATGCGGATGAATTGATTAGCGGTGCAAATATCAACGATTATCACATAAAAAATATTGATTTGATGAGAGATGTTATCAATATTAAATATGCAGATATTAGATTTGTTAAAGATGGTGAAAAAACATTCGATAATACAAGCCATATCAGAATAGCTAAGGCAATTGAGGTCGGACATATTTTCAAATTAGGAACAAAATATTCGGAATCGTTGGGTGCTAAATTTCTTGATAAGGATGGAAAAGAACAACCAATAATTATGGGAAGTTATGGTATAGGAGTTGAAAGGATTGCAGCAGCATATATAGAACAAAATTACGATGAAAAAGGTATTATTTGGGAGGGAGAAATTGCACCATTTCAATTGCATTTGTTATCTTTAAACTTACACGATAATGATATTAGAAAGATATCTGAAAAAATTTATAATAAGTTGGAAAATAAGGGCTATGAAATATTATTTGATGACAGGAAGGATGTAAGACCTGGGGTAAAATTTAATGATGCCGATTTAATTGGAATTCCGTTGCAAATAATTATTGGCGATAAATTTGTGAAAGAAAATAAAATTGAACTGAAAATTAGAAGAACAGGAGAAAGAATATTTATCGATGAAAATAATTTTTTTAAAAAAATAGATGAAATAATTAAGAATTTTATTTGATAAATCCCTTAAATCTATATAATAGAAAATATATACTCGCATCAAAATCAAAACGAAGAATAATACTTTTAAAACAACTTGGATTGGATTTTAAAGTTTTCGTAAGTGATGTGCCCGAACTTGAAACAGAGATTCACAATCCTGTTTATATAGTAAAAAATAATGCAAAAAATAAGGCTGAAAAAGCATCCTTGAAATTTGAAAATGAAATTGTAATTGCTGCGGATACAATTGTACATTTAAACGGGAAAATAATTAATAAACCGGCAAATTATTTACAGGCAATTGATTTTTTAAAAAGATTAAGCAGTAAAACTCACAGAGTTTATACAGGTGTTTATTTGATAGATACAAAGACAGGTAAAAAAGTGTGTGATTATGAGAAAACTTATGTTAAATTCAGAGAAATTAATAAAATAGAAATTGAGTACTATGTCAAAAATTATGCTCCGTACGATAAAGCTGGTGGTTATGGAATACAGGATGACTTTGGTTGTGTTTTTATCGAAAAAATAGTCGGGGATTATTATAATGTAGTTGGTTTACCTTTATATAAATTATATTTATTGTTAAATAAATTGGTTTGAACTGATTATATATTTGAATGTTTGCAAAATATAAAAAAAAGATTTTATTTTCTTTATTAATTGGGGTTGTAATATATCTTGCTTTGAGCCTTTTTGCAAATATCGATGATTTAATAATTGCGTTTGAAAATTTTAATTGGCTTTATTATCCTCTCTTGTTGATATTGGCTTTTTTAAACTATATATTCAGATTCTTTAAATGGCAGTACTATTTATATGTTTTGGATATCAAACTGAAATTATCCAAGAGTTTTCTTATTTTTTTATCTGCTTTTGTAATGAGTGTTACACCGGGAAAATTAGGAGAAGTACTGAAATCCTTCTTGTTAAAAGAAGAAAATGAAACACCAATTAGTAAGTCTGCTCCGATTGTTCTTGCTGAGAGATTAACCGATTTTATTTCAATAATAATGCTGTGTTTAATAGGTGCATTTGTATTTGAGTATGGTAGGGAATTTATAATTATAATAGGTGTTTTATTCGTTCTGATGTGTGTTATTATAAGCATAAGAAAATTATCATTAAAAATTATCTTTGTTCTCGGAAAAGTTAAATTATTAAAAAAACATACGGAAAAACTTTTAACAGCTTATGAAAGCATTTATAAGTTAATCAGGATAAAACCGTTAATATTTGCTTTATTAATAAGCATTATATCATGGTTTTTTGAATGTATTGCATTTTATATTATACTGGAATTGTTTTCCGCCGAAAGTTCGGTAAATATAAATATACTTTCGGCTACGTTTATTTACGGTTTTTCTACATTAATAGGAGCACTGGCTATGTTGCCCGGTGGTTTGGGATTAACTGAGGCTTCAATAACAGGTTTGTTGGTTTTGATGAAAATACCGAAAAGTATTTCTGTAGCTGCAACGTTGATTATAAGAACAGCCACATTGTGGTTCGCTGTTGTTGTCGGGATTATAGCCTTGGCTTTTTACCAAAAAATATTAAAAAAAAAATAAATAAAAAAATCAGCAAAAGTTTAATTTTTCATTAAAAAACCTCAAAAATTACTCATTAATTAACTTGAATTTTTTTTTTAATAAATATATCTTAATAAATTAATTTAATAGGCAATTAAAAATATAAGGAGCTTTATTTAAGATATTTTTACGATTTTTTAATTAAATAAATTCTAATGATTTCTAAAACAGAGCCTATTAAATTCGGAACGGATGGATGGAGGGCAGTAATTGGAGATACTTACACTTGCGAAAATATTAGGAGGGTTTCATTAGCAACTGCATTACATTTCAAAAGCCACCCCAAGATTAAGAATGGTATTGTTATAGGATATGATACAAGATTCATGTCTAGTGAATTTGCTCACTGTTCTGCAGAGGTTTTTGCTAGTCAAAAAATTAAAGTATACTTGACCAATTCATTTGTAACTACCCCGGCAGTTTCACTTTTAACAAGAGATAAGAATCTTGCTTTTGGGGTCGTAATCACTGCTTCTCATAATCCTTATAAATATAACGGATTTAAGTTAAAAGATGAATACGGCGGTTCAATGAGCCCCGATGAATTAAGGAAAGTAGAATCTTATTTAAAAAACATTGAAGATGTTGAGAATTCAATGGATATTACTGAATTAATGGATAAAAAGTTAGTAGAATATATTGACGGAAAAAAATATTATATTGAGAATTTAAAAAGTAAGATTAATATAGAAATAATTAATAAAGCAGATTTAAAAGTACTTTATGAAGCAATGTACGGAGCGGGTCAGAATAATCTAAATGAGTTAATAAAAGTCGATCAGCTTCATTCTATAGTTAATCCGTATTTCGAAGGAGGAGCTCCTGAACCTGTCGAAAAAAATCTTAAGATTGCATGCGATACAGTAAAATTAGGTAATTACGATATCTGCATAGTAAACGATGGTGATGCCGACAGACTCGCAATAATTGACGAGAAAGGAGAATTTCTGGACGCACAAAAAACTTTTGTATTATTATTAAAATATTTACATGGAATAAAGGGATGGAAAGGCAAAGTAGTAAGGGGATTTTCTGCTTCTGAGATAATTAAAGAATATTGCGAGAAATATGGACTTGAGTTGATAACTGTACCTGTAGGTTTTAAATATATATCCAAAATTATGATTGAAGATGATGTTTTAATAGGTGCAGAAGAGAGCGGAGGAATAGGAATTAAAGGACATCTTCCTGAAAGAGATGGCATCTATAATGGCTTATTGTACCTTGAAATGCTTGCTACTACTGGAAAAAGCATAACTGAACTGAAAAAAGAACTGAATGATGAATTTGGTGAATATTTCTATAAAAGAATTGATGTCCATACAACAGAAGAAAAAAAGAATGAAACAATGCAAAAATGCAGAAGTTTGAAAGCAGGAGATCAAATAGGCGGTAAAATTATAGAAAGTATTGATGACCTCGACGGATTTAAATATTTTTATGATAATGGGTGGATTACTATTAGACCCTCAGGTACTGAACCATTATTACGCTTTTATTGTGAAACAAAAGGATTTAATGAAACTTTAAAAATTTTGGAAACAACAATTAAAAATTTTGGATTAAAATGAATCAAGTAAAAATATTTTTAACATTAATCTGTGTTGTCGCAGTATTCAATACACTTTCCGCACAGGTCATTAAGGATCAGCAGGAAAAAACAACAACAGATTACAGATCTATTTCACCTGGGTTTGATTATAAAGATAAGACATCGATAAATGCTGATGCATCGGATATTTTAAGCAGTCTGAAGTCGCAGCAGACATTTGAACAACAGAATATTGTTGTGGAAGGTCTGATTGAACCGGATAAATATATTGTTTCCCAGGGTGATAGGTTCATACTTGGCTTATACGGATATTTGAATCAATTAGTTCCTCTTACAGTTAATTTAGAGGGTTCTGTCGTGATCCCCACGGTTGGTGAAGTAAAAGTATCAGGATTGACATTGGCAGAAGCAAAAGAAAGAGTAATTGAGAAAGTAAAAAAAAGGTATTATTCAAGTGATGTTAGCTTTAATTTATCGGCTCCGAGAAATTTCTTGGTTAGAGTTACAGGTCTGACTCAGGGTACTTATCCGGTTACTCCATTGATGAGAGCATCTGATTTATTAACTTATTTAATGCTGGATACTAACAACCTTCCGAGAGTGTACTATGAGACTTTAAACAAACAACCGAATGAACGTTCTTTTTTTAAAACTGATATTTCATTAAGAAATATTGAACTGGTTAGAAAAGACGGAACAATTGAGAAAGTAGATATTTATAAATATTATATCAATAAAGATGATAAATACAATCCTTTTTTCATAGAAGGAGATTTGTTAAGAATTCCGAATACACTAATAGAAAAAAATTACATTTCTATAACGGGAGCTGTACAGTTAGGAGGTCTGTATGAATATTCTCCCGGGGATGATTTAGAAACTTTGGTAGGTTTGGGCAGGGGATTTGATGCATTTGCGGAACCGGATAGTATAATGTTGTTTCGTCCGTACGAAGGCAAACCTGGATTTGAAATAATAAATTTATCATATTCTGAAGATAAAGATTTCAAATTAAATGTATTTGATAGGGCATTTGTAAGGTTTAGAAGCGATTACCAGAGAATGGTTACCGTATTGGTTCTTGGAGAAGTTAAAAGACCCGGATTCTATCCCGTTGCATTTAATGGTACAAAATTGAAACAGGTTATTGAAATGGCTGGAGGTTTAAAAGAATCAGCATATCTGCCGTTAAGTATATTGTTCAGATATTATGATGAGGAATATGTAAAAAAAGATTCACTCGAAGTCGCAATTAATATGAGAGCAAATGATGTTATTGTCTCTGAAGAAGATAGAAAAGATTTCGAAACTGATATACTTGCTAAAAGAAATCGTGTCGCAATAGACTTTGAAAAACTTATATTTAAGAATGACACAACACAAAATATTATACTTCAGGATAAAGATATCGTTTACATTAACGACGATAAGCAGATAATTTATGTCTTTGGACAGGTTATGAATGAAGGTTATGTACCGTATATCCCGGGAAAGGATTATGAATACTATATCGAAAAGGCAGGTGGTTACGGTTTGGCTGCAGATGAAGGAAATACAAGAATAATTAAATTTAATTCAAGAGGCTGGTATAACCCGAAAGATATCACTTTGAATTCGGGAGATTATATTTTTGTACCTAAAAAGAATTTGATGACATTTTCAGAAAAATTAACACTTATAGTTCAACTATCAGGAATAGTACTTGGAATACTAACAACTTATTTATTATATAAAAATGCAATAAAATAGTATTTATATGAATTACACAATTCTGGATTATATTAAAATATTTATAAGGTACTGGAAATTTATAATAATTTGCACGATGATTATTTCATTGGCAACAATTTTCGTAGTTTTATTTATGATTGAACCAGTATATTTATCTACAACTACTTTAAAAACTGCAAGCAAAGAAAGCGGTATTAGTAGTTTTGTAAATATAGCAGACTTGCCCGGTCTAAGTGAATTTACAGAAATGACAGGGGGTTCTTCAACTAAAGAATTATCACTTTATGAAAATATTTTATTAAGTAGAAAGTGTGTAGAAGAAACAGTCATTAGATTCAATATGAATGACGAATGGGGATTTAGGTATATGTATGATGCCGTCAAGCATTTTAGAAATAATGTTATAGAAATTACAAAAGACAAAACTGCAGGAACAATGGAAATAGGTATATGTGATAAAAGTCCCGAGAAGGCAAAAGAAATTGTTGATTTTTTAATATATCAATTAAATAAAATTTATACTGAATTAAATGTACAAAATGCCAAAAATAATCGGGAATTTATTGAGAAACGTCAGAATGAAGTGAGAAAGGAATTGGAAATTATGGAAGATAGTCTGACAAACTATCAAAATATTTACGGGGTTGCACCGGAGATTCAGGTGCAGGCAGCAGCAAAATTCGAAATTGAACTCGAAGCTCAACTTAAAGCTGAAGAAGTGAAACTTGAATTATTGAAAAAAATTGTTGCCTCGGATCAACCGGAGATAAAAACACAGGAAGAAAAAATTAATGCTTTAAAGAAGCAAATGGAAAATGTAAAATCTTCTTCCAACAACACTGATATCTTAAGGTTAAAGGGCATGCCGGAAGTTGTTATGAACTATTTAAGATTAAAAAGAGAATTAGAAATTAAAAATAAAATACTTGTTACATTAATCCCTTTACTTGAAAAGGCAAGAATTGAAGAGAAAAGAGATACACCAACTGTATTAATCATGGATCCCCCGAATGTTCCGGATAAAAGAGCAAAACCTAAAAGAATGATTACTACATTAATTATGACACTTATCGGTTTTGCACTTTCTTATGGGTCAGTAATAATATATTCAAAATTCATTGATTATAAAAATGTTCTAAGAAGTCAGAAAAATGACACATAAAGAGATACACACTTTTACGATTGAGCATAAAATAGTTTTTTTTTATTTAATATTCCGAGTTTTTGCGGTTTCAATATACCCTTCAATCTTAGATATAAAAGCTGATTCATATTTATTTGATTTAGTTTTTTTATATTTTTTTTTAATAGCAAATTTCCACCCTTACAAATTTCTTAATTTAAGGTTTAATGTAAAAAATTATACAGAAAAATTTTTAATAATAACAATATTTTTTGTTATTTTTTCTACATTTTATATAAATATTGAAAATAATTTAAATATCCAAGCAATTGGTAGAGTAACTATTTATTTATTTCAATTTTATATATTATATTTTTTTTTAGCAAAAGAATTGAATGATGATAAAAATCTTTTCGAAAAATTTTTAAATGGCATTTTAATTTTTTGTACAATAAGCTCAATATTCTCTTTATTGTCTTTACACTTTGGGTATAACTCTGAAGGCAGAAAATTCGTTTCTTCAGTTGGTTTTTTCTTAAGTCCAAATACTACTTCATTTGTCTATACATTTGCATTCCCAATTCTTTCCTATAAATATTTAATAAGAAAGATATCATTATTACCCTTTATTTTATTGCTAGTGTTATTTTTATACTGCTTATTGTTTACATATAGTAGAGCAGGATTTGTCGGTTGTCTAACAACAATTCTTATATTAACTTTTTTCCATTCCAAAAGATATTTTATAATAACTTTGGCTTTGCTAATAATTACGACTTCTAGTTTATTTTTAGATATACTATTATTAAAATCCGACAGTTCTTTGTCAAGAAGCCTTTTAACCTTGACTGCAGTAGGTCTTATAACTCATGATGTAAATACATTATTATGGGGTTATGGAACCTCATATGCCACAAAGATATTCGAAGATCAAAAATCATTATATGGAAATTTTGAGCTAAATGTTTCCACCCCACATAATTTTATTTTGTTATTCATTTTACAATATGGGATAATAACGTTATTACCATTTTTATTCTTTTTAATTAACCTTATCTTTAGGGGAATTAGAATTAGATCAATTATTAATGATGATCAAAGGAAAAAGGGTATAGAACTATCTGTTTCAATAATTTTAGGACTTATAGCACAAAATTTATTTGAAGATGTTTTTGTAATGCCGGAATTCCCAGTTATGCCGTTGGTTCTTGTTTTTTTGGGATATTTATATTATAACCTTGTTAAAAAAAGTACTAAAAATTTGAAATTGTTTAAAACAAGTTATGGATGATAAGTAAAATAATTATAAAATATTTTTCTTCATTATTCGTAATATTAATAATTTTAAAATTAATCGATATTATAAAGAGTTTATTAATAGCATCAAAATTGGGAGTATCAGCATCTGCAGACATTTTCATGGGTGTTGTTAGTATTCCTGATAGTCTTATTGTTTTGGTGGGAATAGATTCTATAAAAGGTGTTGTTAATAGTGAATTTTCATCATATTATGCGAAAAACGAAAATATTAAACTTTGGGATACATTCAACAAACTGGCCAATTTAATTTTTTTTTCGAGTATAATATTTACTTTTATTTTTATAATATTTAGAACTAATGTTATTGATATTTTACTGCCTGGGTTTTCGAGCCTCAAAAAATCTTTAGCATATAAAATTTCATTAATTATATTTCCTTTATTTTTTATTAAATCAATAACTGGAATTTATCATGCTTCAATGAATGCATTAAAGCATTTTTATTTTCCAGTTATTATAAACGTACTTCCAACTTTAGTAATAATTGCATCTTTGTTCTTACCTTACATAAACGATGAAGTTATTTATAATCTTTCATATGCAACATTATTAGGAAATATTTTAATATTTGTGTTTTCTTATTTGAGAATTAAACATTTGGGTGGGGATTTCAAATTAAGTTTTAGTTTTTTTAATGACGAGACGAAAAGAATTGTTAAAGGTTGTGGCTCAATAATTGTTTTATTGGTTTTTGAACAAATATTTATACTATCAAAGAATATTATTGCATCTTATTATGGAGAAGGTGCAATTTCTTCATTAAATTATGCAAGAGCTATTCCATTCACATTTATGGGTTTAATTTTTGGTGCGGTATTCAGCGTTTTGTTAACTAACCTTTCTAATTTAATAGCAATTGATATTAAGAAGAAATCAAAGTCTTTGTTCATAAATACGATTTTTAGCTTATTTTATTTTATAATTCCCGTTACAATTATTTTATTGATAAGTTGTAAAGAAATACTTTCTTTATTGTATTTGAGAGGAAATTTTACAATCGAAGGGATTGAAATAACATTATTACCTTTTAGGTGGGAAATATTTAGTATTCTGACATTTATTTTATATATTATTCCAACAGCCTTATTTCTGGCCAAGAAAGAATATTCCAAACTTAACAAAATTGGAAGTTCAATTTATATAATTGGTGTTCCTACTAATTTGATTTTATGTAATTTTATGGGATTTTATGGGATTTCAGTTTCTAATTTAATAATAACTGGTTTGTATGGTTTGATATTACTGATTTACTCAAGGAAATTTTTCGGTAAATATAAAGTAGAAATTAAAATATTTATTAGACTAATTATTTCCGGTTTGTTTACACTTATTTTTAGTTTTATTATTAAAAGATTATTTTTCTATGTTGCATATTATGATTTGTTTATTAATATAAAGGATTTATTTATAATGTCAATTATTATAATTTTAATATATTATTTATCAACTTACATTTTAAAAGTAGACTATTTTAAAAAATTGATTTTACAAAAATTAAAAAATTATTAATACCTAGAATTTGAATATTAGCATCATTCTATATAGTTTTTTAAGAAACGGAGCAATAAGAGTACTAATCGAATATGCAAACAGATTGAGCAAACGCGGACATAAAGTGACAGTATATCATTCATTTTTTCGATACAAGCAGAAGGAGAATGATCAATTTTCAGGGATATTCAAAGTCTATAAGGACAAAATATCAAATATTTTAAACATTAAGCAAATTTTATCAAGTTATGGAGAAATGAATTTTAAGATAAAATTTATTCCCTTTCTGTCGAAATATTTTTTAAGAGACTCAGAAATTATTATTTTTACATATTGGCCAATTGCATACAAACTACTTGATTTTGAAAATACAAAAACCAAAGTTATTTATATGATACAAGCATATGAATATTGGAATTCTTCTTTAAATATGCTTCATAGGACATATAAAATGGGTTTTATTAATGTTGTTGTATCAAGATATCTCCAAGAGAAAATTAATAATTTATCAAATGCTGAATCCGTTGTAATTTATCCAGGTGTAAATTTCAAAAAATATTGTAATCCATTTAAAAATTATTTTAAAAAGAATCTTGTAATATCTTTTTTTTATTTTGAGCCTGAATTTAAAGGGACAAATGTTATATTAGAAGTCATTGATGTAATTAAAAATGATTATCCCAAAGTTAATATTTTGTGTGCAGGAGTTACATTTCCTAAAAATCTAAAAAATTATATAAAATATATACATAATCCGAATGACGAACAGATTGTTGAATTTTATAGAGAGACTGATATATTTATTTCTTCGAGTAAGGAAGAAGGTTTACCACTAGTAGTATTAGAAGCTATGGCTTGTCAATGTGGAGTCATATCTACGAGAGTTGGAATTGTCCAAGAAATTTTTGAAAGCAATAGAGATATTTTAGTTTTTGAGCCTGGTGATAAAAAAAAACTTTTCGAACACATCACACTTCTTATAAATAATCCGGAAATATTACAACAATTATCGATATCTGGTTATAAACATGTATTAAAGAAACTTCAATGGGAAGATTCTATAAACAACCTAGAAAATCTTATCAGAAATTATTAATGATAATTTTCTAAATAATAACTTTTATATTAGTAAAAAGTTACTTGAGTAAGAAAATAATAATGATATCGCATTCCAGTAATCTAACCGGCGGGGGAGAGGATGACTTCTTTAGATTAATAAAATATTTTTCTGAAAAGTATTATATTGTGTCTGTTATACCTGAAGGTCCCAGAGCTGAGCAATTTGTGAAATATTCGAATGAATATCTGATAATACGTGATATTATTTTCCCTTTTCTTGGATTTAATATAAAAAAATATATTAATTATCTAAGAATAAGTTTTTTGAAAATTTTTAAACTCATTCCTTTTTTTAAAAAACATAAAGATTGTAAAATATGTTTTGTGAATTCATCAGTATGTATGTTGGAAGTCATACTCTTAGACTTGCTAAATATACCTTTCGTAATATCAATAAAAGAAAAAATTGAACCAGGATTTGTTCGGAAAATATACTATAAATATTTAAATCGTAATGCTAAAAAAATTATTGTAATATCCGATTTCTTAAAAAATGAGTTTGAGAATGAAGTATCTTCAAAAAAAATTAGTAAAATATATTCTACAATAGAAGAAGAATATTACCTGGAAATAAAACAGAATACAGTATTAGTAAAAAAAGATGATATTTATGAAATTGTCTGTATAGGTAATATTTATCCGCTGAAAAATCAAAAATTACTTGTAGAAGCAGTGTCAAAAAGCAAACATGTTAATAAAATCAGAATCAAATTTATTGGTAAAGTATTGGATAAAAAATACTATGAACATATGTTATTGAAAATTAATGAAGTAAAAGATAATGAAATTATATTTGAATTTACTGGTGAAAAAAATAAGGAAGAAGTAATAAAACAAATTCTCAATACTTTTTGTATAGTAATTACTTCTAAACAGGAAGGAATGTCAATAGTATTGTTAGAATCACTATTTTTAGAGAAACCCGTCGTTACTACTAATGTTGGTATAGTACCTGAAATAATAATAAATGAATACAATGGGATAATTTTAAAAAATGACAGTCCGCAGGAACTTGCAAATGCAATAGATGAATTGATTGATAATAATAATTTATATGTAAAGATAAAGGAGAATTGTCTAAACACTTTTTTAAAAAACTTTAAACTTGAAAAATATTTAAAAGAACACGAAAATGTTTTATTCTCTTAAATTATTTTAGTGGATAAAAATAGACTTTTTTATTGTATGTTGGATTTATCAATAATAATTGTTAATTATAATAGCGAGCAGCTAATTACAAAATGTTTGGTATCTATTATTCATAATATTAAAAAACTTAGTTATGAAATTATTATTGTTGATAATAATTCACCTGGAAAGTCTGCTTTAACTGAACTGGAAAAAAAATTTAATAATATAAAGTTGCATTTTAATAATACTAATTCAGGATTCGGTTCTGCATGCAATATTGGAGCAAAATTTGCAGAGGGGAAATATTTGGTCTTCTTAAATCCTGATGTTGAATTTATTGATAATTCTTTAGAAAATATTCATAATATTTTTGATAATTCACAACTTAATATTGGCGCTATTTCGCCTGTATTAATTGACGAAAACGGTAAGTTGGTGTATACTTATAATAAATTCCCGAACCTTAGGTGGGAATTATCAGAAGCAATTGGAGCTGGGGGTACTTGCCGGTTAACAACTAAATTATTGAAAGAAATTGAGATAAAATCTGAATCTGAAAAATTATTATCTGTAGATGCATTCACTGGTGCTTGTATTTGTATTTTGAAAGAATTATTTATGTCGTTAGAAGGATTTGACGAGAAAATGTTTCTGTATTATGAAGACACCGATTTACAAAAAAGACTTATGAATGGCGGCTATCTGAATTTACTTGCATTAAACTCAAAAGTTGTCCATTTGGGAAATAAATCTACAAAAAATATCGAAGGAGATAATTTTTACTATTATCATATTTTCAGAAGTAAACTAATATATTTTTATAAACATTTATCTTTTATTAGAAGAAATTCGTTTCGTCTTATACATATATGGGGTTTCACATTACGAATTTTATTATTACCTTTTAGAAAAAAGTATAGAAATCAGAAAAAAACTAAAATGAAATTTTATTTTAAATTAATGAAATTATACCTGCTAAATTTTGACGGTATTAAAAGTTAGTCGTGGCTAAAGTAAGAAAAATATTTTTTTTTCTACCTGATTATCCTGAATGTAAAACGGGAGGTATAAAATATCATACAATAATATATGATTACTTTAAACAAAATGTCGATGACGTATCTTTATTGGGAAAAAATTGTTTTACTAAATATGTAAATAAATTAAAAATATTGAAAGTATTTGCAGGATTATTTTATATTTTATTTACACCTTCTAAATCAATTATTGTATCGACTAATACGGAATATGCTTACTTTTATATTCCTGTTCTGATATTCAACAAATTTAAAAAGCATTTTCATTTTTTAGTAATACACCATTTACTTAAGGATGAAAATCCTAAAAAATACAGGGATACACTGGAAAAAAATTATATTAAAAAAGCTGATTATATTGTGACAAATAGTATTGCCACAAAAAGAAGATTGATCGAATTGGATCTGGCTGATAAAGATACAAAAATAATTACACCGGGTATTGATTTCTATGGAAATAGAAATGCAGTAGAAATAAAATCATATATTAATAATAATATGTTGATGGTTGGGACTGTAGAGCCAAGAAAAGGACAGCTAATATTAATTGAAGCTTTGAAGTATTCGGAAATAAACGATTTTAAATTGAGTATTGTAGGACAAATTATTAATTATAATTATTATAATAAATTAATAGAAAAAATTAAAGAGTATAATCTCGAAGATAAAATTAATTTCTATGGTAAGGTAGATAACGGAAAGTTGATAAAACTTTATTCTGATTCTTTTATGTTTGTGTTTCCATCACTCTGGGAAGGATACGGAATGGTGATTGCTGAAGCAATGTCTAATGGATTGGCAATTATAAGTTCTAAAATTGAATCTATTAAAGATTTTATGGAAGATGGAAAGGAAGGGCTGTATTTTGAACCGGGAAATTATATTAAAATGTGTGAATTAATTAAATTGTTGTATTTTAATAGGGATAAAGCAAGAGAGATTGGACAAAATGCATTTATTAAATCTAAGCAGTTTATCTCTTGGAATGTCGTTTGTGAAAAATATTTTGATATTATTAATGAAATAAGATAAAATGCAGATAATCGAAAATAATCGAAAAATTAAAGTATTGAATGTTTTGACTGGTATAGACGATGGCGGATTGGAAATGCTTGTGTTAAGAATATATAATGGTCTTAATAAGAATTTATTCGATTTGGATTTGTGTACATTGATACCCCCTAAAGAAGGTTTTATATTGGACGGTTTTAAACGAACAGTAAGAAATATTTACAGTTTTAAATTTAACAATAAAGATTTAAATATAAAACAGACCTTTAACAATTTTATAGAACTAATAAAATTAATTAAACTTATTAGAAAAGAAAAATATGATATTGTGCATAGTCACGAAATTTATTCTTCATTTGTAACTCGGATAACTTTATTAATCATTAGAATACTGTTTTTTTGGAGACCTAAAAAGATTTATGTCACATATCATAATGTCTATTATTGGCTAAAACCTTTTCATCGAAAAATTAATAAATTTCTTTCTCGTTTTACTGATACTATATTTTGTGTCTCGAATTCTGTAATGACTGATTCGATTAATAAAGATAAAATTAAAAATAATAAATATTATGTTATTTATAATGGAATAAATATTGAAACCTTTTATCCAGATCGTAATTTAAGAAATATCGAAAGGAATAAATACGCTTTCAGTGAAAAAGATTTTATTATTGGAAATGTAGGCGTAATTTCCGAAAGGAAAGGGCAAATGTATCTGTTGAAAGCTTTCAAGCCGTTATCCGAAAAGTATGATAACTTAAAACTTATTTTTGTTGGAACCCCAAGAATTCATGAAAATAAATATTGTATCGAACTTTTAGATTATATTAATATTAATAAACTGAGTGAAAAGGTAAAAATTTTGGATACCAAAAAAGATGTTAATAGTATCTATAATATGTTCGATTTATTTGTTATGAGCTCAATTACGGAAGGTTTTGGATTAGCTGCTTTCGAGGCAATGCTTACAGAAAGATTATGTATATTTTCTGATATCCCGACTTTTAAAGAGTTGATTACTGATAAGAAAAATGGATTGTTTTTTGAAAGTAAAAATCACAAATCTCTGCAAACGTTATTAGAAGATGTTTATATTAATTTTGATAAATACATAGGAATTGCCAAAGAAGGAAGAAAATATGTTACTGAGACATTCAGTGTAAACAAAATGATTAATGAGTATGAGAAAAAATATATTTTTAGTTAATTTTATGATAATTTATAAAGACTCTTTCTTATAAAGTAATAAATAATATTAATTTTTATTTTATGAATTAATAACTTGAATAATTGACAATGACAAAATTTTAATTTGCTTTTTAATA
>VGWA01000026.1 GCA_016873795.1 Ignavibacteria bacterium | reverse complement strand
ATTGCTTTTTTAACTGCTTCGATTTCGCCTGCAATCTGATACGAACCATAAACTTCGTCAACCGGAACAATTCCCGATAATTCCTTTATTACCTCTCCGTCCTTTCTTATCACTGCACCATAACCTGTTATTCCATCTCTGTAAGAACCGTCAACATCTATTTCTATTCCTTTATTTTTATATGGACTTCCTGTTAATGACAAATATTCAAAGAAAATATTTTCTATTTTCCTGAATAAAAATTCGTTATTTAGTTCATGGCCTCTTATACTAAAACTGTCTTTTCTCGACTTATAATATATTATTATTTTCCCTGCCGTGTCAATACCTTTTGTAATTAAAATTTTCACCGAATACTCACGAAGTGTGTCCGGTAATAACTCACCGTTAATTCCCTTCTTAATCAATTCCTCCTCAAAACAAGTTGCAAATGTTATAATTTTATCCCCGTATTTATAATCCATATTCCATAATCATTTTATTTCCATCCTGAAAAATTTCCAGTCTTTCATATTTTTTACACCGAATTTTTCATAAAATTTCATTGCATTCTTATTCCAGTCAAGCACAATAAACTCTATCCTTCCGCATTTTTCTTTCTTCGCAATTTTTATCAGTTCACCGAATAATTTTTTTCCTACCCCTGCTTTCCTGTAACTGCTCTTTACATAAATGTCTTCCAGATATAGCGTCGGAGCAGCAAGAAAAGTGGAATATGTAAAAAAATAAAATGCATAACCGATCAGTGTGCCTTTGTTCTCTGCTACCAGTACTTTTATCTTTGAATTTTTGGAAAATATATCATTGACTAATTTCCTGCTGAGGCTCCTATTTGGAGGAGTCAATTTCTCGAACTCGGCGAGTTCAACTATTAAAGCCTGTAGTTGTGGGGAATCTTTTTTTTGTATTTTTCTTATTATCATATTATTTAAAAAATTGACAATAACAATTTAACTTTCAATATAAAAACGCTTCCGCTTCAATGTAAAAAATTTTACATAAACCGATAATTAACGTTATTAATTTGTTTTTACATAATTATTTATGTTTATTTTTATAAAAAAAAAGTTTTATGTTTAATTATATAATAAATTTTCAAATTGAAAGGAGAAAAAAATGAAAAAAATTTTTATCATTCTTTTGCTTTTAGTATCTGTAAATATCGCTTTTTCTCAGGATGTAAGATTGGAAAATGCAATACCTACAGGTAATAACCAGCAAACAAATCCGTTATGGGGGAATGATGTAGTTGTCTTAGCTTATGAGCCAATCGGACCGATGGTCACCGGTAAACTCGGAGACACAATTTTTGTAGCAATCAACGACACTCTGTCAACCGTTAATCTGGGACTGATTATAAAAAAATCAACCAATAACGGTGCAAACTGGACTTTGCACGGTAGTGGAATAACTTACAGAAATAAAATTGATAGACTCGTATTTACCAATGCAGGACTCGGACCGGATTCGCTGTATTTGTTTATGCTTATAGAAAATACAATTTACAGATGGAACATACCGACCGGAAGTTTTGCACAAATTTTAACGGCAGGTAACTACAGAACTTTTGATGTTACCGGTTCTTCAACCGGAGCATTATATCTGTTTTGTGATGTATTAACTACAAACGGTATTCCGAGATATGCATCTACTGACGGCGGTTTTACATGGCCCATTACTGCAACTGTCACTTCTACAGGTGCTATTCCCCGTGTTTCACAAATGGTTGACGGAGACACACTTATACTGAATTATTATGATACCGGTTCTATTATTGGAGGCGACACTACAACCGCTAAAATACGCTCTGCAAGATACAGACAAACAGCTAACGGAACCTTAGGTTCACAAAATTTTCAGGACGTAATTCCTGCCGGCGACCCCAAACCTCAATATAAAAGTGCAAAAGTCGGAATAAAAGTATGGTTAATTTACTCTGTCGGAACTACAGGCAATATGAATATTAAAGGTTGCAAAAGCGACACAGGAGGTGTGGTATATAATGCCCCTGTTGATATTGCCGTATCTCCGAATGAAGATGAATACTGGTTTGACATAAGCGTGTATACATTCGGCACTACAGGTTTTGATTTAATCTATTATTCCGACAGCTTGCAGACGGGTCCGCCGACTAACAACACAGATAAAATTTTGTATTGTTTTTCAAATGCAAATTCAACTAATTTCTCTAGTCCTGTTCGAATCAGCGAGCATCCGCCTGAATGGTCTGCAAACGGATATATCCCTCAAATCGTTTTCATTCCTCCATCGGACCTCGGAACAATCTGGGTCGGACTCGACGGCAGCAATAAAAAAGTTTACTGGGATAGATACTCGGCAGTAACAAAAATCAGAAATGCAAACAACGAAATACCAGCAAAATACAATCTTTCTCAAAACTATCCGAATCCATTCAATCCAATCACAAAAATACAATTTGAAATTCCGAAAAACGGATTCGTCACGCTGAAAATATATAACGCGCTCGGGAAAGAAGTATCAAGCTTAATTTCCAAAGAAATGAATGCGGGCATTTATACGGTGGATTTCGATGCTTCAAACCTCTCAAGCGGAGTGTATTTCTATAAAATCGAAGTAAACGGATTCAGCGATGTGAAAAAAATGATGCTGGTGAAGTAAAATTTTCCTGAAGTATCTTTATTTTTATACAGCCGTACTGCTTGAAGCAGACGGCTGTTTTTATTATTACTACAGAATAATTCCGAACTTTTTTATTTGATAATTAAAAATATCCTTTTTAAATACTGAATAGTTATAATGGTCTCTCGGCTCGCCACTTAATACGCTCACCGACTTTTTAGTAAAATAACTTCATATTTTCTTGTAATTAATTTAATTAAATTTGCACTTTATAATTAATGTTATTTTATGACTAAACCGGACTATACCGATAAAATTATTTCGCTTGCGAAACGAAGAGGTTTTGTATTCCAATCTTCCGAAATTTACGGGGGACTAAACGGATGTTACGATTATGGACCGCTTGGTGTTGAACTGCTTAATAATGTGAAAAATATCTGGTGGAAAGATATGACTTACAGAGAAGATATCGAAGGTATAGATACTTCAATACTTATGCATCCGAGAGTATGGGAAGCTTCGGGACACGTAGAAAATTTTACCGACCCGATGGTTGACTGCAAAGAGTGTAAAGCAAGATTCCGTGCTGATATTCTTGATGAACTCGAGTGCGGCAATAAAGCATATAAAGGCAGAAAAGCTATAAAATGCCAGCAGGAAGGAAAATTTACCGAAGCAAGAAATTTTAATTTAATGTTTAAGTCTTTTATAGGTCCGGTAGAAGACAGCTCAGCAGTTGTTTATCTCAGACCTGAAACTGCACAGGGAATCTATGTAAATTTTCAGAATGTGCGGGAAACTTCAAGACAAAAGATCCCGTTCGGAATAGCTCAAAGCGGGAAAGCATTCAGGAACGAAATAAATACAAAGAATTTTCTTTACAGAACCCGTGAATTCGAACAGATGGAAATGCAGTATTTTATAAATCCCCCAGAAGATAATAAATGGTTCGAATACTGGAAAGAAGAGAGGATAAACTGGTTTTTAAAATATGGTTTAAAAAAGGAAAAAATAAGAATTTATACACATGAAAAACTTGCACATTATGCAAAAGCAGCAATAGACATAGAATATGAGTTTCCTTTCGGCTGGGGAGAAATTGAAGGTATTCATAACCGAACGGACTTCGACTTAAAAAGACATTCCGAATATTCAGGGAAAAAAATAGAATATTTCGACGATTTAACAAATGAAAGGTATATTCCGTACGTTATAGAAACCTCAGCAGGTGCATCGAGAAGTTTTCTTGCGTTTCTTACGAATGCTTACGAAGAAGAAGAAGTAACCAGAGAGAATCTTGACGGCTCGAAAGCAATGGAGAAGCGGACAGTATTGCATTTTCATCCGTCTCTTGCACCCATTAAGGCAGCCGTATTTCCGTTAGTTAACCGCGACGGAATGCCTGAAATTGCACATATCATAGCAAACGATTTAAGAAAAAATTTCAGGGTGTTTTATGATGATTCCGGTGCTGTCGGACGAAGGTACCGCAGGCAGGACGAATGCGGAACTCCATTTTGCGTTACTGTGGATTCGGATACACTGAAAGACGGTACGGTAACCATCAGGGACAGAGACTCGCTCGAACAAATCAGGATAAACAAGGACAGAATTTCCGACTACTTAATTACGAAAATAAATATATAATTATACTACGGAAACAATAATATTAATCATCGGATTAGCAGGTGCATCACTTACTACATTTGCCTTCCTGCCACAGGCGATTAAAGCAATCAGGACAAAACATACAAAAGACATTTCTCTTCCTATGTTAATTATGTTAGTGTTCGGAATTATATTATGGGTTATATACGGAATTTTAATTTCAAATATACCGCTGATAGGGGCAAATACAATTTCTCTTATACTAAATATTACTCTGTTGTCACTGAAAATAAAATACGGTTAAGACCTGATAAGAAAATTAATCATTTTGATTAGTTCCCCTCTGACCTTCGGAGTAAAATACCTGAAATCCTCTTCCAGTTTTTGAATTCCTTCTTCCGGATTTCCCAGTTCCGGAACAATAATTTTAGCTCTTTCAAAATACTCTTTTGCATTTTCATTTTTCTTTTGATTATAAAACGACAATGCAGCGCCGAGTAACGCATTTGTCCACTGATAATTCAAATTGAGGCATTTCTCAAAATATTCCAGTGCCTTGTTATACTCATTTAATTCAAGATACACGTAACCGACATTCGAATACGCATCTTCGAAATTCGGAAGATGTTTTATGACAGTCATAAAATCCGACAAAGCATCATCATTCTTACCCAGGGCAAGATTAATAATTCCCCGCGTACTATAAGCCATTGACAGATCAGAGTCAAGCTCAATTGCTTTATCGAGAAGTTCGAGTGCTTCCGAATAGTCTTCATCGAAAAATTTCATCATTCCGACATTCGAATACACTTCAGCATATTTCGGATTCAGTTCAATTGCTTTTAAAAAATCTGTTTCAGCATTTTTTTCTTTCAGAAGAAACTTACAGTAACCGCGGTTATTATACGACTCGGCAAATGCAGGATTTAATTCAATCGATTTATTAAATGCTTCAATTGCTTTTTTATAATTACGCTTATGAAAAAACAGAATGCCTTTTTCGTTATAATACATATAATTATCCGGATTCAGCAAAACAGCTTTCTCAAAATCCGACAATGATTCGTCATATTTTTTTAATATTCTGTAAACATAGCCTCTGTTTTCATATGCTTTAAGGCAGTTTGAATCGAGTTTTAATGCGGAACTGAAATCTCCGACCGCATCATCATATTTCCTCATATCAAAATAAATATTCCCTCTGTTTATATAATATTCCTTCACCGAATTATCGATTTTTATTGATTTATTTGCATATTGAAGTGCTTCTTGAGTTTTTCCGGCCAGGCGATGTATCACAGAGATATAATAATAAGGGGGAGAATAATCCGGTGCGATATTTATCGATTTCAAAAAATCTTTTAATGCATCATTAGTATTGCCGCAGCTTTGATAGGACAATCCTCTTTCATAATAAGCCAGATAAGAATCAGGTTTCAGCACCAGGCATTCCGTAAACAATTTAATTGCCTCTTTGCATTCACCTGCTTTCAACTTTTCCTCTGCTTTTAAAAATAACTGTTCATAACTTTGAGCCGTACAATACGACTGCAAAGAAAAAAACAAAATTCCCGAAATTATAAACTTAAAAAAATTCATTAAAATTTTTAAACATTAATAATGATTTTCATAGTTCAGTAAAAATATGAGATAACTGAAGAAATTAATATACCGACAAGTACGAATAAAAAATTCACCGGACTCCGCTTATTAATGAGTTTAAATAGTCAGAGCCATGACAAAATGATGTTTTCTCTGTTTTCAGGGTCAACCTTAGCAGGATATTCATTTCCTGTTTTTATACGGGATGCAATTACTTTCGATACTATCTGCCTGTGGTTATTAATATAATAATTATCATACCTGTGTTCTTTCAATACTTCCAGCTGGAATTCAAAGACCGAATCATAATTGATAATTTCTCCCGTATCTTTAAATGAAATAATTTTCACTCTTACGGGAATTCCTTTGCTGCTTAGTTCATTCATTTTATTTTGCTGTTTCATAAATTCCGCCATCGAAGACATTCTTTTACCGCTTGCTTTCATCGAACCGTTAAAACCCTGAAGTTTAGGAAAATCCTTAAAAAGTTTTCCGAAATAATTACCTAAAGCAAAATCAATAATTCCGACTATAATTAAAACAGCGCCTGTTATAAACAAACCGGAAGCAGCCTCCGGGAAAAAAACAGCAATTACAATTAAAGCTATTCCCGTTATAATCAATAGAATTCCGATTATCTTAATAAACGAATACATCCCTTTCATAAATTTACGATTTAAATTAAAAATAAAGTTAGAAGAATACGAAAATATTTCAAACAGATGCTATTTCAGAAACTCATTATAAAGGTTTCCATATCTTGTTCTTACAGGCATATGTTGTCCCATTCTTGCGACCCATCCGTTTTGTACAGTTTGCCATGCTCCCGGGGGAACACCTAAACTTTCGGCATATTTATTTACGTTCTCAATACCCATTACAGTATTTTTCATTAGTCCGGCAGATATTTCCGCATATTTATCGAGTGTTATTCCTTCAATCGGAACCCACATCGGATCATTCAAATCAACCGGTTGAGAGGCTGCCTGCTGTGCTTCTGTTGCCTGCTTTTGCATTTCTGCCGCTTGTTTGGTTAAATCTTTTGCACCGTCCATCATTCCTTTAAAGTCTTTAAATAATCCCATTTGACTACCCTTTCCTGTTTAATTAAAAAATAATTTAGTTTTATATTTCAAGTTTATATTTATCTAAAATTATAAACAAGGTAAAAAAAAAATCTACAAAAAATGATAAAAGAATATATGGATGTCCTGAATTAAAGTCAGGCAAGTCGGGTTGAAAGTATCATAAAAAAATAAGGATTTTCATATAATTGTATGGATTAGGGACCGTTAGTGATTGGTTATATGGAATAATTACTAAATTAACTATTTATTATTTACGGTTCGACTAGTATTTCCGGTTTGTTTATTTTATAATTTCAGTGCTGCCATTTGTTCTCTTACGGCATCAGCAGATTTATCAAATGCTGCTTTTTCTTCGTCGTTTAATTTTATCTGCACAATTTCCTCCATGCCCTGTCTTCCTAATTTAATAGGCACACCAAGGCAGACATGATTATGTCCATACTCGCCGGTCAGATATACACAACATGACATTATTCTATGCCTGTTTTTTACAATAGTATCAATCATTTGCACGACTGCAGCAGCCGGTGCATAGTATGCACTGCCCGTTTTCAGATGTTTTACAATTTCCGCACCGCCATTTCTGGTACGTTCGATAATTGCATCTATTCTGTGCTGCGGAAGTAAATCCGTTACCGGTACACCTGCCACTGTTGCGAATCTTGTTAACGGCACCATTGTATCTCCGTGTCCGCCTAACACAATTGCATGGATGTTGCCGATAGAAACATACAATTCTCCGCAAATGAATGCTTTAAGCCTTGCGGTATCGAGGACACCTGACATTCCAATTACTCTGTTTCTCGGGAAATGACTATTAATAAATGCCACATAAGTCATCACATCGAGCGGATTAGTAACAACGAGTAAAATTGAATTCGGAGAGTATTTCACGGCTTCTTCAGTCACTTTCCTTATTATATCGGCATTAATATTTAACAAATCATCTCTGGACATTCCCGGTTTTCTTGCCATACCCGCAGTCATTACAATTATATCCGAATTTGAGGAAGGTTCCATATTATTAGCGCCGTATATTCGTGTATCCGAATTTTGTATAGCCGATGATTGATAAATATCAAGAGCTTTTCCCTGAGGAATTCCTTCGATTACATCATAGATAAAAACCTCATTTGCCAGATTTTTATCTACTATTATCTGTGCGGCTGTTGCACCTACGTTTCCTGCTCCGATAATTGTTATTTTCATTTACGTATAATTTAATTTATAATAATTCATTATTTGCCGAAGTTACGCACCTGTCACCCTGAAACAAGCTCAGAACGACAAAAAGGATTGTATTTAATGTTTTGCGAAAATTCTGTTATTTATTACGAAAACATTTATTTTCGGAATAAATTCCAACCTGCTGATATTATTAAAAAGCTAATTATTTTTTTCATTCAGAACAGCCCACGACTTTATTTAACCCGCAACTTCTTGCGTGCCTTAAGGACTTCAGTTAGTCCAGACTTCAGTTGCAGCCCACGACTTCTTGACTTTAGTTAGTCGTGGGAGAAAGAATCGTTTATATAATAAAATCCGTTTTAACGGTTTACCCTTAATATATAATTTTGAAAATTGATAAATGTAAATTACCCGCTATCGGGTACCCCTCGGTGGAATTTACCCCGACTTATCGGTAAAGGAATGATATAGGAACAGATTCCTAAACATCCGTCGCGGCATACGGAATGCCATTGAAAAAGCACGAATGAAAAAAAACAAAAAGATTACAGATTATTTGTAAAAATTTTGAATTGTATTGAATTTTCATATTTGCAATATTGATAAAAAATTAAATTTATTATGAAAAAATTAATATTTGTTATCATGGTATTTCTGTTCTGCAATATCTCGCACGGGCAAAATAATCCACTTCTCGAACCCTATAACACCGCTTACAATGTTCCGCCCTTTGATAAAATCAAAGTCGAGCATTTTCTGCCTGCTTTTAAGGAAGGGATGAGGCAGCAGGAAGAAACAATCCGAAAAATCATTGAAAACACTGAATCTCCGACTTTTGAAAATACAATAGAAGCGTTAGAATACAGCGACCATCTCATTTCAGAAATCGGCGGTGTATATTACAACATGCTTTCGTCAAACACGAGCAAGGAACTACAGGATATTTCCAGAGAAATTGCCCCGATGATATCGAGACATAACGATAATATAACGCTTAACGACAAATTGTTTACAAAAATTAAGTATATTTACGACAACCGGGAAACTTACAAACTCGACACAGAGCAGAGCAAACTACTTGAGCATTATTATAAGATTTTTATCCGAAGCGGAGCCGATTTAGACGACAATAAAAAAAACAGGTTAAAGGAAATAAACGAGAAAATATCAGTACTCAGATTAAAGTTCGGTGAGAATTTACTTGCCGAGACAAACGCATATAAGTTAACAATAGAAGACAAGAAAGACCTTTCAGGTCTACCGCAAAATTTAATTGACGCTGCTGCAGAGACGGCAAAAAAGTCAGGGCAAGAGGGGAAATGGATTTTTACGCTGCATAATCCGAGTATAATGCCCTTTCTTCAATATTCGGATAAAAGGGATTTACGGGAAAATATCTGGAGGGCATACACCAACAGAGGAAACAACAATAACAACAATGATAACAAAGACATTATCACTGAAATTGTAAATCTAAGAATAGAAAAGGCAAAATTACTCGGTTATAAGACTCATGCAGATTTTATTCTTGAGGAAAACATGGCAAAGAACCCTAAAAATGTTTATAATTTACTTGACAAACTCTGGGAACCGTCGATTAAAATGGCAAGAAAGGAATCTTTTGATTTGCAGTCAATGATAGAGAAAGAAAACGGAACATTCAAACTCCAGCCGTGGGATTGGAGGTATTACACAGAGAAGGTAAGAAAAGAAAAGTATGATATTGACGAAGAATCTTTAAAGCCGTATTTCGAACTTGAGAACGTAAAAAACGGAATATTCAAACTTGCCAATAAATTATACGGAATTACTTTCAACAGGCGCGACGACATACCCAAATACCACGATGATGTACAGGTTTACGAAGTAAAAGACGAAGACGGTACATACCTCGGCATATATTATTTGGATTTTTTCCCGCGTCCATCAAAGCGCGGGGGGGCGTGGATGAACAACTACAGAGACCAATATTATTACGACGGAAAAACCGTAAATCCGATTATAACCAATGTCTTTAATTTTACAAAACCGACTTCCACCACTCCCGCTTTATTAACATACGATGAAGTAGAAACATTTTTTCATGAATTCGGGCACTTCTTACACGGTATGCTTTCCAAATGCAAGTACAAAAGTATAGCAGGAACAAATGTTGCAAGAGATTTTGTCGAGCTGCCTTCACAGATAATGGAAAACTGGGCATCTGAACCTGAGGTGATGGAGTTATACGCAAAGCATTACAAAACAGGCGAACTGATACCTCCGGAGCTGACGGCAAAAATGAAAAATAGTTCGAAATTCAACAACGGATTCGGCACATCCGAATATCTGGCTGCATGCTATCTCGATATGAGTTATCACGCACTTTCAGACAATCTGAATTTAGATGTTACAACTTTTGAAGATAATGCAATGAACAACATAGGATTAATTCCCGAAATCATTTCAAGATACAAGAGCACTTACTTTAATCATATTTTTAATTCAGGATATTCGGCAGGATATTACAGTTATATCTGGTCGCAGGTTCTTGATGCCGATGCATTCGAAGCATTCAAAGAAAACGGAATATTCGACAAAAAAACAGCAGAATCATTCAGGAAGAACATTTTAGAAAAAGGTAATACGGAAGACCCGATGGTACTGTATGTAAGATTCAGAGGCAGCGAGCCGGGAATAACACCCTTGCTGAAGCGAAAAGGCATGGATTAACATTGATGATAATTGATTAATCAAAATTTCCGAATTTCTGAATACACCTTTTAATACTAATACTTTTTAAACTTATCGAGCAGTATTTTCAATTTTTTTTCCATTTCAATCTTTTCGGCTTTTTCCTTCATTTCTTTTTTAATAAACGGCTTGTCTCTCATAGATAGATTTATTCTCTTTTTTTGCAAATCGACGTCCAGCACTCTGACATAAACTTTCTGTCTAAGTTTCAGTGTATCAAGAGGATTATTAATATGTTTATCCGATATCTGACTGATATGTACAAGCCCGTCCTGTTGGACTCCGACATCCACAAATGCTCCGAAATTAGTAATATTAGTTACAATTCCCTGTATTTTCATTCCGGGTTTCAGATCTTCAATTTTTTTAACTTCATCTGAAAATTTAAAGATTTCAAGTTGTCGTCTCGGGTCCCTGCCCGGCTTCAGCAGTTCGTTCATAATATCATTTAATGTCGGTAAGCCTGCTTTTTCGGTCACGTATTTATTCAGGTCAATTTTATTTTGTATTTCTTTATTTTTTATCATATCGGAGACTTTCACACCCAAATCTTCTGCAATTTTTTCTATAATATGATAACTTTCCGGATGAACAGCAGTATTATCAAGCGGGTTTTCGCCTTCTTTAACTCTCAAAAAACCTGCAGCCTGCTCGAATATTTTTTCATCAAATCCGTTTATTTTTTTCAACTGTTCCCGCGACACAAAGCTGCCGTTTGCGTTTCTGTATTCAACAATTTCTTCTGCAAGTTTGAGGTTCAAACCCGAAACATATCCAATCAATTCCTTGCCCGAGTTATTGACATCCACTCCAACGCTGCAGACACAATTCATGACTGTTTCATCGAGTTTTTGTCTGAGTAATCTTTGATTGACCTCATGCAGAAACGGTCCGGAAGCAAGAGATTTCGGGTCGATTTTAACGAGTTCAGCAACAGGGTCCATCAACCGCCGTCCTATTGAAACGGCACTTCTGACGGTAGTATCAAGATCGGCAAATTCTTTTCTTGCAACTTCCGAATTAGCATAAATCCCCGCCCCGTTTTCATTAACGACAACGATAACGGTTTTTCTGTCAAGCAGAACAGATTTCACGAAAATCTCTGTTTCCCTGCCCGCTGTTCCGTTACCTATAGCAATTGCTTCAATTTCATATTTCTTGCATAAACTTCTGATTTTTTCTGCAGCTTCCTGTTTTTGTTCATCCGAATCATGAATAAACATCTTATCACTGTGAACCAATTTCCCTTGCCTGTCGAGGCAAGCCAGAGAACAACCGATTTTAAAATCCGGGTCAATGGCGAGTATTCTTTTATGTCCAAGCGGCGGAGCAAGCAGCATTTGTTTTAAATTACCGGCGTGCACAGATATTATTTCGGAATCTGCTTTTTCTTTAAGGTATATACGAAACTCCGTTTCCATTTCCGGTTTTAACAATCTCTTATAACTATCGGCTATAGCTTTTTTAACCTGTTCCGAGAGGTTATTAGAGGATTTGATAAAAATCTTCTCGAGAATTTTTAAAACATCTTTTTCGTCACCGTAAATTTCTACACTCAGAAATCCTTCAGTTTCCCCGCGAAAAACAGAAAGGACAGTATTAGAAGTTAATTCAGGAAGAGATTTTTTAAAATCAAAATAGTCTTTATATTTAGTCCCTTTTTCTTCCTTTCCTGTTTTAACACTCGAGTACAAAACCCCGTTTTTTTTGATATACAATCTGAGTTTTTCCCGTGCAGTTTTATCTTCACTTATCCATTCAGCTATAATATCCTTTGCACCCGACAGTGCATCATCAATATTTTTTATACCTTTTTTCCCGTTAATAAACCTTTTTGCCGAATCTTCCAAATTTATTTCACCCTGTGCAAACAGCATTAAGGCAAGTTCTTCCAGTCCTTTTTCTTTTGCAGCGACAGAGCGTGTCTTTACTTTAGGTTTATAAGGGAGATATACATCCTCGAGCTGGGTCAGGGTAAATGTATTATCCAGTTTTTCTTTTAATTCATCGGTCAGGGATTGTTTTTCCTTGAGTATTTTTATTACCTCAATCCGTTTTTTATCCAGCTCTTCAAATTTAATGATTCTGTCTCTGACAGCCGTTATTCGGGCTTCATCGAGCATTCCCGTCATTTCCTTTCTATAGCCGGCTATAAAAGGAACTGCCGCACCGGCAGACAGCAAACGGGTTACTGCCTGAACCTGTGTCGGTCTGAGATTGAGCTCCGCAGAAATTATGTTAATATACTTAGAATTCAAAACTATACAAATTTTATTCCCGGGGCTCCGTTTATTTTTTCTTCATAATTATACAGAATCAAAAAATTGAACTAATCGAATACGGCTTCCAGACGCTGATAACTGTTGTGCATTTCTTCCAATGCCTTATCTATTGTTTCCGGTTCTCCTGACTCGAGAGCAGTTTTCAGCTGTTTTGTATCGGTAAGCAGTTTGTCCGCCGCTTTTTTATAGTCTTCAGTTTTGGCGGTTAATCTTTCAGGCAGACTCGAATTTATAATTGCTTCTGCTTGTGTTATTAAATCATCCATCACATTTTTTATGTCATTATATTTTTTATCCGGATAGTATTTATGATAAATGACATAAAGGATTTTGTGGTAATTATCGACTTCTTTTGTAACCGGTCTGATTATTCTAACCATCATCTCAAATTTCGCATGTAAATTTTCCGCGGCATCGAGCATTTCCTGCTCGTTATTACCTAAAGCAGCATTATAATATCTTTCCGCTGCGGAATTTAATTCTTTCAAACCTTCTTTCCACTTATCTTCTTTTTCTCTTAAAATACCGGGCAGTTTTGCCTCATTGACTTTAGCCATTTTTTCCTTAATAGGTTCGACAAAACCAATCAATGCTTTTATATCCTTATTCGGATAGGCGTCATGCCACATCGGATGAATAATATCGTGAAAATCGAATAATGCAGGGACAGCCCATTTGATTTCCGATGAATCAATTTCATGTTGAGCATAAACGGCAGAGCATCCTAAAAATAAAAACACACTGATGTAAGATAACAATTTTAATAGTTTCATAGTTTTTTCATTTAAAATTTTTTAATAAAAGCAATTTAAAATATTTAATTAAATTAATTTAGTCAAAACCATTTATATTATACTAATTTTAGCTATTTATCAATTTTGGATTTTAATCCCCATTTTTCCAATCTGTATCTCAAATTTCTCTCTGTCGTGCCGAGCAGTTCAGCTGCTTTGGTCTGATTTCCGTTTGTTTTTTTAAGTGCTTCCAGAACTAATTTTGTTTCGAATATTTCAACTTTTTCATTCAGAGATTTACCCTGCATCTGCAAATTCAATATATTTTCACTTACCGATTCCTTAACATTCGAGGGCAGATCCTCTCTTGTAATCACATTATCTCTTGCTATAACAAGAGCGTGGTGTATAATATTTTCCAGTTCTCTGACATTACCCGGATAATTATATTTAAACAACAAATCCATTGCTTCTCTTGAACAAACGGGTTTTTCCTTTTTAGTTTTGGGTGTATATTTATCTATAAAATGTTCGACCAAAGCCGGGATATCTTCTTTTCTCTCTCTTAAAGGAGGTATATGAATATTTACTACATTAATCCTGTAATACAAATCTTCTCTGAATTTTCCCTCTTTAATCAGGATGTTCAAATCTCTATTCGTAGCGGCAATTATCCGCACATCAATCTTTATCGGCTCGACACCTCCGACTCTTTCAAACTGTTGTTCCTGAAGAACACGCAAAAGCTTTACCTGTGTCGAAGGTTTAATATCCCCTATCTCATCAAGAAAGACAGTTCCTCCGTCTGCAACTTCGAATCTTCCTTTTTTCTGTTTATCTGCTCCCGTAAAAGAGCCTTTTTCATGTCCGAACAATTCGCTCTCGAGCAATGTTTCCGTAAGGGCAGCAGTATTAACAGCGACAAACGGTTTATTTTTCCGTGAGCTGTGCAAATGAATTGCTCTGGCAAGTATTTCTTTACCCGTTCCGCTTTCTCCCGTAAGCAGCACCGATGCCTTGCTGTCCGATACTCTCGCAGCAAGATTAATTACATTTTCCATTACTCCGGATGCGGATATCAATGCGGGAGACTGTAGTTTTTCATTCAATTGTTCTTTCAGAGCTTTATTTTCCGATATCAGGTATTGTTTTTCTTCAATTCTTTTTATAATCAATTCGGTTTTTTCCAGATTTACAGGTTTTTCCAGGTAGTCATAAGCACCTTCTTTCATAGCCAACACCGCTTTATCAATTGAGCCGTGTGCGGTAATTAACACTACATCCATATCCGGAAAATCTTTTTTCAGATTTTTCAGAAGTTCGATACCGTTCATACCCGGCATTTTATAATCTGTAATTACAACATCGACGATATTTCCTCTGACCGTTTCGAGGGCATCTTCACCCGAACCCGCTTCAAATATTTTATAGCCAAGATTTCTAAGATGTCCCGACAGTACAAACCTCTGGTTTTCTTCATCATCAACAATTAAAATTACGATATTTTTTTTCATAGATTATTTTTTCTATTTATTAAATCCTCAGGGAATTTCAATAACGAACTTTGTTCCCTGTTCTTTCTGACTCCGCACAAAAATTTTTCCTTTATGCTGAAAGATTATATGCTGTGAAATCGGCAGTCCGAGCCCGGTTCCGTTTTTTTTCGTGCTGAAATACAAATCAAAAATTTTATTTAAATTTTCCACAGGGATACCCTGACCGTTATCCGTTATTTCAAAAATATTAAGGTTCCTTTTAGTCTTATAAATTACGGATATTTCTCCGTTTTTTTCGACTGCCTCGATTGAATTTTTTAATATATTCACAAACACCTGTTTAAACTTTTCATAATCAATATTTATTTGTTTTTCTTTTTCGATATCCACATTAATTCTAATTCCTTTTAATTTCATTTCGACTGCGAAAACAGATATTGCATCATTAACAAACCCGGTTACCGAAACACTATCGTAGTTTAACTTCGAAGGTTTTGCAAATTCCAGAAACTGGTTAACGATTCTGTTGACACGTTCAGATTCCGCACGAAGTACATTGTTCATTTTTTCAAAATCTTCCGATTTCAGCATTTCGCCGAATTCCTTCTGATATCTTTGAGCAATCATATTAATCGAATTCAGCGGATTTTTTATTTCATGTGCAACACCCGCCGCAAGTTCACCCATTGCAACAGATTTTTCCTGCTGCTTAATCTGGTTTTCCAGAATTTTTAAATCAGTAATATCATTCAGCACAATTGTAAAAGAATCAATTTCATTTTTTTCAGTAAAAATCACACTGCTGCTCACATTAACTATGGAGACATTTCCGTCGGGTTTTTCGATTTCGAGTTCCTTATTATTGACAGGTTGTTTATCTTTAAACAAATCCGTTACCGGGGAAAATTTATCTTTAAAAATTTCATAAATATTTTTCCCTATAACTTTTTGCTTTTCGACTCCAAAAAACAATCCGGCATTTTTATTGAATATTTTTATATTTTCGTTATTATCTATTGTAATTACGGCATACGAAATATTATCGAGAATATTTCCCGTAAAAATTTTTATTTTTTCATATTCTCCCGATAAAATTCTGTAATTCTGGCTTGAAATTGCAAGACCGAGGACGATTATCGCAATAACAACAAGAATTCCGGTAATAATAAGTATTCTTCTCAGCATTCTTCCCTCGAGTGAGGTAACCTCTTCCATACTTATTGCGGCTCTGAGCAGTCCGATTTTCTCCCCTTCGATTTTAAGAGTTTTCACGGCTTCAAAAACCTTTTCATCATAATACTCAATAACCCGTGTATAGATAGAATCGCTGTTATAGGCAATTTTCAGAAATTCGTCTTTATTAATTTCCGTTACATTAACAGAAACTTTATTTGCCGCAAGCAGGTCTTCTTCATCCTGCAAAACAACATACACGATACCGTTCAATTTGGAAACATCAACTATTAACTTTCTGAATCCAATTTCATTTTTAAATTTAACAAATGAATCCGCGTCGACATTCACCACAATAACACCGCCTTTATTTACTGCACGGGAGACTGCAACGGCAAATCTGTTTCCGCTTTCATATTTGGCTTCTTTCAAGCCGATAATAATTTCGGTATCTTTTCCTTCGATAATATTCATTATATAGTCATCAGATTCCTGTTTTTTATGTTCGGTTTTCCGGACAGTATCGAAAGACATATTCGATATTATTCTTGTACCTTTTTTGTCGAATATATTAATTCTGTATACATCCGATTCACGGGCTATTTTTTCCAGGTCCTCATCGGTCAAAACGCTTATACTATCGAGCCTTTTGACTGTTCTTGCCACTCCGAGCAAATGATTTGTCAGCAAATTATCGATTTCCTGTTCCGATAATATTGTGTTTGAGCTGTTAACGCTTATTGTATATATCAGCGAAGCAGAGAATTCATTCAACAAGCGGTAGATTTCTTCTTTATTTTTCTGAAGTTCGAAATACGAAGGAAATATCAGTATAATCGCAACAAAGAGTGCAATAAAAGTCAGATATCCCGGCTTAACAAACGAAAATTTTTTTAAGTATTTTCCTTTCATAGGTGATTTTTTAAAATAAGGCATTTTTTTTTTCTAATAAATAGAAAAATTTTTAAATTCATTTTTTTTTATATGCTATTTTACAAAAAAATTTTATAAATTACATTAAATTCAAATTTCAGCAGACATGAAAATTAACAGAGACAATTCGATTGCGGTTGTAATCGATGTACAGCAAAAATTATTTCCGTTTATCCACGAAAAAGAGAAGTTATCAGACAACATAGTAAAGCTCATTAAGGGAATAAAAGTATTGGGTATACCGATACTTGTGACGGAGCAATATTCAAAAGGGCTGGGTAACGCCATACAATCCGTACAGGAAGCGATAGGCAATTACAGTTACACAGAAAAAATGTCTTTTTCATGCTGCGGATCAGGTACTTTCACAGAGGCACTAAAAAAATCAGAAAAAGACAATGTAATAATCTGCGGAATCGAAGCACATGTATGTGTACTGCAGACCGTACTTGATTTAATAATAGGCGGTTATCAGCCGGTTGTTGTAGAAAACTGTATTTCAAGCAGAAGTTTAAATGACAAGGAAATTGCAATCGACAGGATGAGACAGGAAGGAGCTGTTATAACAACCTACGAATCGATTTTATTCGAACTGCTTGAAGTATCGGGAACAGAAGAATTCAAAGCAATTTCAAAAATCATCAAATAATTAACTGCAGAGACAACCTCGCTTTATGATTATTTCTTTTGTCAGAATTGTTTCTATTTCTGTGATTTCAGCAGTGTTTTCATCGCTCTCAATTATATCTCTGCTGTTTAATCGTCACGGAAAAGGAGTGAAATTTTTTACAAAAACCGCAGCAAAACTCGTTCTTTATACATCGGGAGTTAAGTCTGAAATCACGGGAACCGAATTGCTGAATCCGAACGAAAGATATCTATTTATTTCAAACCATCAGAGCTATTATGATATTCCTGTTTTGATTGATTCCATCCCGAATGACATCAGGTTTGTATATAAGAAATCGCTTACCTGGATTCCGTTTTTCGGATGGTTTTTATATTTAACCGGATACATTCCAATTAACAGAAAAAATGCACGTTTGGCATTAACATCCCTTCACAAGGCGGCAAAATCACTGGTCAACGGCCGGTGCATCGCAATTTTTCCCGAAGGGACAAGGAGTAATGACGGAAATATACATGATTTCAAGAAAGGAATGTTTATTATAGCAAAGGAAGCAAAACAAAAAATAGTGCCTGTAACAATAAGCGGAACGAGGAAAATACTTCCGAAAAAATCATTAAGAATCAGGCCGGGAAAAGTAAAAGTTACGATAAGCACCCCGCTCGATTACAAGGAAGATAAAAATTTTCTCGAAGAGATAAGAACAATAATAATTAATAACTTTCAAAATTAACCAATATGGCTGTAACATTACTTGAGGTAGAAAAAATTTCAAAGCTTGCGAAGTTAAGATTCGACGACACTCAGAAAAACAAACTGCAAGAGGATATGAACAGGATATTAGACTATGTAGAAAAAATAAACGAGTTGAATCTTTCGAAAGTCGAGCCTGCAGGGAACATCAACGAAACCTATAATTTATTCAGAAAAGACGAGATAAAACAAAATTTAAAACAGGAAGAAATATTTAAAAATACATTCACAAAAAGTCCGCCATTTTTTAAAGTCCCAAAAGTAATAAAAAAATGAAAATAATCGGTATAATTCCAGCACGATACCGCTCGACAAGACTACCGGGTAAACCTCTCATCAACATATACGGAAAACCGATAATTCAAAGAGTATACGAAAACGTTTCAAAGTCAAAGTTACTGAATCAAGTAATAGTAGCAACAGACGACAAAAGGATATTCGATTGCGTAAAAAGATTTTGCGGTGATGTAATGCGAACTTCAACAAAGCATAAATCCGGAACAGACAGAACAGCAGAGGCAATCCGAAATCTGAATTGCGACATAGTAGTAAACATTCAGGGAGACGAACCTTTAATTGATGCAGCCAATATTGACAAAGCGATACGACCATTACTTAAAGATAAAAAAATACAGGTTTCAACACTCGCGATTAAAATACACGGAGACTGCAATGACTCAAATACGGTAAAAGTAGTTTTCGATAAACATTACAATGCATTATATTTTTCAAGGGCTCCGATACCATACTATCGGGACAAGGATTCAAAAAACAAAGCATGCTATAAGCATCTCGGTTTATATGTTTACAGAAAAAAATTCCTGACGGAATTTGCAAGGATGAAGCCGACGGCACTGGAAACTGCAGAGAAACTCGAGCAGTTAAGAATACTTGAGGCAGGGGAAAAAATCAGAGTTGTTATTACAAAAACAGATTCTGTTTCCGTTGACACGATTGACGATTTAAAGAAAGTGGAGAAAAGAATCATTAAATGTTAAATTGTAAATGTTAAATGTTAAATTAATAAGATTAAGAAAATGATTAAATGAATAACTTTAATTTATTAACAAAGAATTCCCGAGCTGTTTGATTTTAGTTCGGGACATCAAACATTCAGGAGGTTTTATTTGAAGCAAGTTAAATACATTTTTGTAACAGGCGGAGTAGTATCATCGCTGGGAAAAGGCATTTCATCGGCGTCACTCGGATTATTATTAAAATCGAGGGGTTTAAGTGTAACCATACAGAAGTTTGACCCATACATAAACGTAGATCCGGGAACAATGTCGCCTCTTCAGCACGGAGAGGTTTTCGTAACTGACGACGGCACCGAAACGGATTTAGATTTAGGGCATTACGAAAGATTTCTGGACGCCAATATGTCTAAGTCGAACAATGCGACCACGGGACAGATTTACAATGAAGTAATAACAAAAGAAAGAAGGGGCGATTATCTTGGCGGGACAGTACAGGTAATTCCTCACATAACAGATGAGATAAAAAGACGAATGAGACTGCTTGCAGAGACAGGGAAATATGATATAATAATTACCGAAATCGGAGGTACAGTCGGTGACATTGAATCCCTGCCATTTTTAGAGGCAATGCGTCAATTCATGCTGGAGGTTGGCAAGCACAATTCCATCAGCATACATTTAACATTAATCCCATTCATACAGGCAGCAGGCGAACTAAAAACAAAGCCGACGCAGCATTCGGTAAAAACACTGCTCGAAATAGGTATTCAGCCGGATATATTACTTTGCAGAAGCGAAAGAATATTGAGCAAAGAGCTAAAGTCAAAGATTGCATTATTCTGCGGAGTCGAAAAGGAATCGGTCATACAGGCAATAGATTCAAAAACAATATATCAGGTACCTCTTAATATCAGCAAGGAAAAACTGGACGATATAGTCATAAAAAAATTAAATATCAAATGCGGAAAACACAAATTAGGCAACTGGAAAAAAGTAGTACATAAGATATTAAATCCTAAATCAGAAATCAGCATAGGAATATGCGGAAAATATAATTTAGTACCCGATGCATATAAAAGCATAATTGAATCTTTCATTCACTCGGGAGCCCACAATGAAGTAAAAGTAAATTTAAAGTGGATAGATGCCGAAGCGGTTGAGAAAAACGAAAATATTTTAGAACAGATTTTCAGCGGAGTTTCGGGGCTTTTAGTATGTCCCGGATTCGGAGAAAGAGGAATAGAAGGAAAAATAAGGACAATAAGATACGTCAGAGAAAACAATATTCCTTTTATGGGAATATGTTTAGGGCTTCAGTGTGCCGTAATTGAATTTGCAAGAAACGTCTGCGGTTTAAAAAACGCAAACTCAACCGAATTCAGAAAGACAAAGCACAACGTAATCGATATAATGGAATATCAGAAATCAGTCGAGATGAAAGGTGCTTCGATGAGGCTGGGTTCATATCCATGCATTTTAGAGAAAAAAACACTTGCATACAAATGCTACAAGAAAGAATTCATAAACGAAAGGCACAGGCACAGATACGAAGTAAACAACAGTTACAGAACAATACTAACCGAAAACGGCATGATACTTTCGGGATTATCCCCTGACGGTTCACTGGTCGAAATAATCGAGCTGCCCGAAAAAACCCATCCGTTTTTCATTGCAAGCCAGTTTCACCCGGAGTTAAAATCGAGAGTAATCAATCCTCATCCGATATTCAGGGAATTTGTTCACGCCTGTAAGACTTACAGCACCAAATAAATATGCAAGAATTTACGGGACTAAATAGCAGCGAGGTAAAAGAAAGGGAATCAAAAGGATTAACAAACAAATCATCACGTCATAAAACAAAAGCCGTTCCTGAAATTTTAATCGAAAATATATTTTCACTTTTCAATCTGATTATTTTCGGGATAATAATTTTCGTTTTAATTTTTTATTTCAGAACTAAAGAATTAAATCTGCTGCTCGATTCTTTAGGTATTTTTACAATCGCATTAATAAACACGCTGATAGGAATTTTTCAGGAAATTAAAGCAAAGCGTGCTCTTGATAAAGTAAGTTTGCTGTTGAAAAAGCAGGTAACAGTCCTTCGGGACGGCACAGAAACCGGTATAGAACAAACAGACATAGTAAAAGACGAAATAATCAAGCTCAACCGCGGCGACCAGATTATTGTTGACGGAAAAATAATATATTCAAAGAGACTTGAAATAGACGAATCACTGCTGACGGGAGAATCTTTACCCGTAGAAAAAAAAGTAAATGACAATGTACTATCGGGCAGTTTTTGCGTATCGGGTGCAGGTTATTACAAAGCCGAAAAAATAGGAGACGAAAGTTACGCACATTCTGTAACCGCACTGGCAAAAAAATACAAAATTACATTGACTCCCCTGCAGAGAAAAATCAATCTGATTTTAAAGACACTTTTCGGAGCTGCTATATGTCTTGTAGCTTTAGAAATAATACTCGGCAATTCCGAGACTGCACATTTCGGGAACATAGAATTTATAAGAAAAATTGCTACGATATTAATTTCACTTGTACCGCAGGGATTAGTACTGTTTTCTTCGGTTACATTTGCCATCGGAGTTTACCGAATCAGTAAAATCGGAGCAATCATACAAAAGCTTAATGCGATTGAATCCTTTTCGAGCGTGAAAATAGTATGTATGGACAAGACCGGTACGCTGACAGAAAATAAGTTAAATGTTCAAAAAATAATAAATCTCAACAATGAGTTACCGGAGCAAAACATCAGAACACTGCTCGGAACATATTCAAGGCTTTCATCCGAAAAAAACGCCACTATAAACGCCCTTGAAAAGTTCGATTATTCAGAAAATGCGAAAGTGATTGATGAACTGCCTTTCAGTTCCGAAAGAAAAATGAGTATAATTCATCTTAAGTTTGAAGATAATTCAGGAGCCTTTCAATCCGGAGCCGAACAATTTTTCATACTTGGTGCTTACGACATACTTCTTGAAAAAATATCACCCGAACTAAAAAAAGAAGCCGAGAATCATTATAAATACAACGACCTCAAAAATTTCAGAAATCTGTTATTCGGTACAACAAATTCGATTACAGACACAGGCAGCATAGACCCTATTTGCATAATTTCAATTTCAGATACGCCAAGACAGGATGTATACAAGGCGCTCGAACTTTTCAAAGAAAAAGACATAATGTTTAAGATACTTTCGGGTGATTCGGCGGAAGCAATAAAGGCGGTCACTTCGCAAATCGGGTGGGAAATAGAAGACAGCCGGTTAATAACCGGGAATGAGCTTGACAAACTGGATGATAAAGTTTTCGACAATATAATTTATGAAAAGGTAATATTTGCACGTTTAAAGCCCGAGCACAAACTAAAAATCATCAAGAGTTTCAAAAAGCAAAAAATATACACCGCAATGATAGGCGACGGTGTAAACGACCTTCCCGCGATAAAAGAATCCGATATGGGAATTGCAATGGAAGAAGGCAGCCGTATTACAAAAGAAATTGCCGACATAGTTTTATTAAAAAACAAATTTTCCCTGCTGCCTGAAATATTCAACGAAGGAAACAAAATCGTCAATTCAGTAAACTCCGTTGCCAAGTTATTCCTCACAAAAAATTTTATTATAATTTATATATCGCTTTTATCCCTTTTCTTTCTGCTTGATTTTCCGCTGACACCGAGGAGAGTATCTTTGCTGAACATATTTGCAATCGGTCTGCCTGCATATATAATTGCCGTGAGGAATAAAAACATAAGCAGGTGCACAAATTTCACAAGAGACGTGTTTTCATTCGTAACAATCTCCGCAGCAGTAATAATGTTTTCCGGATACGCCGGTACCGGTTTCACAAGTATACACAATTCTCAGGTCTCGATTGTAATGCTATCAATAATGATTATAATCGCCATTATGAATTTCATAATTGTTTCGTTGAATTCAAATGACAAAATATTTTATTATATCCTTTACGGGGCATTGCTTTTAATTTTATTTCTTTTCTTCTCCGTATTTAATTTCGACAATGTAATTTTTAAATACATAAAA
>VGWA01000025.1 GCA_016873795.1 Ignavibacteria bacterium | reverse complement strand
AAGCTTGAAAGTCGTAAGGCAATATATTAATTTGTATTATGAGTTCACTCGCTAATAACCATAAAAATATATGGACGACAAATGTCGTAATAGTAAATAGTATCCGGCAACTGTTTTTTAAGAAGAAGAGTTTCCTGTACGGGAAACTCTTCTTTTATTTTTTGTATGCAGATATTAAATTGATTATTCAAACATTTGTGAATATCTTTGTAATATAAAGAAACGGTTCTTTATATTTTTTTAAAAAAAGATGTCATTTATTCAGTCTTTCCATTTATGAAATATTTTCTGTTAATCACATATTTGATTTTTGTTTCTGCAGGTGCTTTATATGCACAAAAACCTGAAGTATATGTGCAGGCAGGACATACGGATAAAATCAGTTCGATTTGTGTTTCTCCTGACGGGAAATATATTGCAAGCGGAAGTTATGATAATACAATAAAAATCTGGGAATTTAAAACTGGTCATGAAATTAATTCTCTCCGGGGAAGTGATTATCCGGTAACATCTGCTTGCTTTACACCTGACGGTAAATATATCGTATCCGGAAGCGCTGATAGCCTTGTGAGAGTGTGGGACACAGAATCGGGAAATGAGTTATTTAAATTTAAAACCGATATTAATCTGCTGAGGAATGTTATTATATCCTCTGACGGTAGTCTGGTTGCTGCTTCAGGTTACGATAATAAAATAGTCATCTTGGATATATTAAAAAACTGGGAACCTAAAACTATTACTGCAAATAATATAATTTACGGAATTAGTTTTTCTCCGGACGGGGGACAAATTGCTGCCGGATACGAAAACGGCAATATTTATATCTATAATACCGAAACTTTGCAAATTTTACAAACTCTAAAAGACGGCAACAGCAAATATAATTCTCTTTGCTATTCTGGAAATGGAAATTATATCGCGGGCGGAACTGACGACGGAAAAATATCACTCTGGAATCCTGAAGAAGGTATCGAAAAAAATATTCTTGTTTCTAAAGGTAATTCTGTTAAAAAAATAGTTTTCTCACCGGATTCAAAATATCTGATTAGCGGAAATATTAACGGAGCAATTAAAATCTGGGATGTTCAAAGTGACCGTATTATTAGGGATACCATAATAACAAATGAAATTTTATCTGTGTGTTTTTCTTCGGAAGGAGATTATTTTTTGACTAATTCGTTTCTGTGGAATGATTACGGTATTAGTGTGTGGGAAACACGAACGGGAAAAATTGTAAAAACTCTTAAAGGGTTCAGTAATAAATCTTTTTCAGTTGGATTTTTAAATGATAATATCCTTCTCGGTAGTCTGAATGATAATGATATCAAATACCGTGAAATTAGCAGAAATAGATTTTCGAATATAATAACTGAAAAAAGAAGCAAAACCGAATATTTGAATTTTTCTCCTGATGGAACTTTCTTTTCTGTCGTTTTCAATGACGGAACAATTCGTCTGTACGATTCTGAAAGCGGAGAAGAATTCAGAATTATTAGTATAAACGGTTTGAGTCTGACTCCCGTAATGTATTCTCCCAAGGGAAACTATATTGCTGTTTTGCTCGATAATGGTAAAAGTAAAATATGGGAAACTGAAATTGAAGACGACGGGATGGAATTCGGAGGTGATGATATCCTTGTCGCACTCTCATCGAATGGACTGTATGCCGCCGCTGTTAATCCTTCGGACGGCACTTTTAAATTAATGGATTTGCTTACTGAAAGAGAAATCGTAACTCTCGATAATCAATGCTTCGGAATTCCTACTGCGGCTTTTTCTTACGATGACAGATATATAACAGCAGGATATTCTGATAAATCGGTTAAAGTCTGGGATACGGAAGACGGAACAATTATGTGGCATCTTACAGGACATAATAGCGGAGTGGAATCTGTCTGCTTTTCAAAAAATGGATATTTTCTTGCTGCCGGCAGTCAGGACGGCTCGGTTATTGTATGGAATTTGCAAAATGGTCAGGAAATTTGTAACTTTAAACCGCATAGCAACTGGATCACTTCACTTTGGTTCTCCGAAGATGATAAATATGTTCTTAGTAAAAGTTATGATAATAAAGCAAAATTATCCGATGCCCTGTCAGGTCAGGAAATCATTACTTTAGTTCCTATTGAAGACGATAATTATATTATTGTGACTCCGGATTATTATTATTCCTGCACAAAAGGTGCTTATAACGGGATTGCTTTTGTTCTGGGTAATTCTGCTTATCCGTTTGAACAGTTTGACCTGCAATACAACAGACCCGATATTACATTCGGAAGAATCGGATATGCACCTAAAGAATTAATCGAAGGATATAAAAAAGCATACGAGAAACGTCTGAAAAAAATGAAATTCACTGAAGATATGTTCAGCAGTGAATTCCATTTACCTGAAATTAAAATTCTGAATAAAAATATACCGCTTTCAACCGATAAAAAAGTTTTTACTCTTGAGGTAAAAGCTGAAGATGAAAAATATAATCTCAACAGAATAAATGTTTACATTAATGAAGTTCCGGTATTCGGCGTTAACGGAATAGATTTAAGCGGTAAAAATATTCACTCGGATAAAAGAAATATCGAAATCGAACTTTCGGAAGGATTAAATAAAATTCAGGTATCTGTCCTTAATGACATAGGCATTGAATCGTTAAAAGAAACGGTTGAAATAAGATATGACGGAGCGAAAAGAAAAAACAGTACTTACTTTTTCGGAATCGGTGTGTCTCAATATCAGAATCCTTTTTACAATCTTTATTATGCTTCAAAGGATATAAGAGACCTTGCGGGAACTTTTGCAGAACAAAAAACGAATGTAATTATTGATACGCTGATAGATAACAATGCAACAAGGGAAAATATACTGAACATCAAAGACAAACTTCTGAAAACGAATGTTGATGACGAGGTGATTATATCATTTTCCGGACATGGACTTTTAAACGACAGTCTGGATTTTTATTTTGCTACGTATGACGTTGATTTTAAAAGACCGGAAACAAGAGGAGTAAAATTCGAGGAAATTGATTGGCTGCTCGATGGAATTCCGGCAAGAAAAAAAGTTCTGTTTCTCGATGCCTGCCATTCTGGTGAAGTGGACAAGGAAGAATTCAAATTGCACAGAACTAAAGGATATGTGTATAGAGTTGATACGGGAGAAGTTAAATTCAAAAAGGGAGTGGTGGAGATTATCAATCCGGATTTCGAAAACGAAACACCCGTTAGTTCTTCTCTTGGTTTGCAGAACAGCTTCGAATTGATGCAGGAGTTGTTTACAGACTTGAGTAAGGGAAACGGTGCTGTGGTAATCGCCGCAGCAGCAGGATTTCAGTATGCCTTTGAAGGCGAAAACTGGAACAACGGTGTATTTACTTACTGTGTTATAATGGGGCTGAAGGAGAAAAAAGCGGATAAAAATGATGACGGAATTATCAGTATTTCGGAATTAAAAGAATTTGTAAGTAAACAGGTGGAGGAATTAACAAACGGAAATCAGAAACCTACATCACGCCGCGAAATTATCGAAAACGATTTCAGAGTTTGGTAATCATTTCCTCCGCTGTTATTCTGCTTGCCTTCCTGCCTGCCTTTAGTTAGAACTTTAGTTAAAAAAATGTGAATAACCTAAGTAAATTTATAATGTATTCATCCTTCCCGTGGAGTACCCTCTGTGTTAAACGGGGATATATCGGGATTTCAAAATCTTATTGATTTTTAAAAATCTCTGAGCACTGATTACTAACAAACAACTATACTTTTAATATATATCTCCCTTTATTAAATATTCAATTTTTTTGTTTTTGTTTCTCCTTATATTCTGCTCTTTTCTGATTTAAATCTTTCAGGATATTATTAGGCACGCTTTCGTATATTAAATTATATAAATAATTTAGTGCCTGACTATACTTCTCTGACGGGTTTGAGGTAACCTTGATTAATTTTGTTTCATCATTTTCGGTCGGTATTGCAATTCTCAGATATTTAATATGTCCTCCTTTTGGAATTTCTTCCGGTGGCAATGATTCTATTTTTTCTGTTGTAACCTTGCTGTTGATGATTGCTTCATCGATTAATTTCATTCGCTCTTCATCTATTGTGAAATTTATTGTCTCGACGTATTTTTTTGAAGAACTGTCATATGCGAATGAATATCTGATTGAACCGTTCATTTTATTGTCTATCTTAATTGTATATCTGTATTGATATTTAGGTGGTACGGGTCCGTTTGAATAATTATATTCCACAAATAACCAGTTTGATTCCGTTTGATTATCCTGTGCACAGCAGTTGTTTATTATCAGCAGCAATATCAATAATAATAGAATATTCTTCATATTTAATACATTTAATACTGTCATCTTTTCTTAACCTCTGAAAACTTATATCAATTTTTAAATTTACCTTCGTTTTTTTATTGATTAATTCAGTCTTTTTGGCTTTTTATATAATCTTCTTTCTTTTGTTCAAAGTCTTTCCATATATCGTCCGGCACACTTTTATCAATTACGTCGTATAAATTATTGAGAATCTGTTGATACTCTTCAACCGGATGTGAGGGAACACTTATTAATTTCGTTTGATTATCATCGGTTGGCAGAGTAATGCTGAAATACTTAATATGTCCTCCATCCGGAATTTTTTCCGTGGGCAATGATTCTATCTTTTCAGACATAACTTTGCTGTGGATTATTGCTTCGTTTATTAATTTCATCCGCTCTTCATCTATGGTGAAATTTTTTGTCTCGACATATTGTGCAGGACGGTCGTATGCGAATGAATACCTGATTGAACCGTTCATTTTGTTGTCTATCTTAATCGTATATCTGTATTGATATTGGGGCGATACTGGTCTGTTTGAATAATCATATTCAAGTGATGACCAGTTCGATGCAGATTGATTATCCTGTGAGCAGCCGTTGTTTATTATCAGCAGCAATATCAATAATAATGGAATATTCCTCATAGGTAATTTTTGTTTTTTGAAGAAATGATATTAAATATTATTATCTCTTCTGTTTATTGAACTCTGAAAACTGATATATTGATTTTTGATTTTACCTTCGTTCTTATTTCCGGTGAATTTAATCTTTTTGACTGTTTATATAATCTTCTTTCTTTTGTTCTAAGTCTTTCCGGATATCTTCGGGAACAATTTTCTTAATCACATCGTAAAGATTTTTTATTCCTTCTTTATATTCTTCCTGCGGAAAAGACGGGATCGCTATTATTTTCCCTTCTTCATCGTCTGAAGAAATATAAATTTTCAGATGTTCTGTAGAACCGCCGATTGGAATTTTATCATTGGGCAGCTGTGCTATTTTTTCCGAAAAAACTTTGCTGCTTTCAAGTGCTTCATTAAGTTTGTTCAATTGTTCTTCTGAAAATTCAAAATTGAATTTGTAAACAGGTACATCTTTCTCCGAATAACCGAGTACATATTTAATTGTACCCTTCAGTTCTCTCTCAAGTGTAACTGTGTATTCGTAATGGTAGGGCGGGGGAACTGAACCCGCATAATAACTGTATTCTAAAGATTTCCATTTAATGCTCTCATCTTTGTCCTGAGAGCAGGAAATATTAAAAGCGATTGCTACTGCAATCAGTAAAAAGGTTATTGTTCTCATATTCGTTTAATTTAGTTTGTTAAATTTATATATAAATGTAAAGAATGTAAATGAAAAACGAATTAACCCTATCCTCTGGTTTTTAAATGTATCTTTGCTTCTGTCAGAATATAACTTCTTTCTTTAATTCCTTTTTTTATCTTTAATATATTCTTCTCTTTTCTGTTCCAATTCGTCCTTTATATTCTTTGGTACAAGATTATTGATCCTCTTGTAAAGACTTGTAATTACTTCTTCATACTTTTTCTCGGGATAAGATGGTATTCTTATGCTGTCTGTGCTTTTTTTTGAAATTTTCTGTGTAGTAATAATTATGATGCTTTCAGAACAACCTCCGCATGGTATATCATTACTTTGCTTAATGTCGCTGGTTAATATTTTGCTGTTCTTAATGAACTTTTTTAATGACTTCAATTGTGATTTTTTTATTTTAAAATCACATTTATAAACATGAGATTGGCTTTCTTCATATCCGAGAATATATTTTATTTCGCATTCTAAATTCGAATTCACTGTAATTTTATATTGATAAAAATATGGTGCCGGCACAGAACTGTAGAAAAATTCATACTGAAAAGATTTCAACTCTATGTCTTCTGCTTGAGAATAACAGATATTTAAAATTGTGAATATAATATTGAATTTAAAAGTAATGTCTTCATAATATTTATATTTAATAAATTGTTTATTTTTTATACTTTATATGCAAATCAAAGTTCCAATGATTATATGAAAATAATAAAAATATATCTCATTTTTTTATGTGTGTTTGCTGTTTCCGTTGTTCTGATCAATTGCAAAGTCGATTCAAAAAGTGAAGTAGAACAGTTAAACGATACAATTCTCAAGCGTGATACGATTTCGGAATTAACCACTCAAAAACCGGAAAAAAAATCACCATCGGCGGAAGTTGATACGCTCGAATTCGAATCGCTCGAACCGGTTGTCAGAATTACCGAGTATGTTAATAATCCCAAATCTGTAATTATTTCGCCCGATGGCCGTTATGCATATATCAATAATCTTGAAGGAATGAATACAATGATTATTGATGCAAACACTTTTGAAACACTTGCATTAATCGAACACACAGGAAAACCCGTTGAATTCGGCATTACACAGGAAGGCAGATATATCTGGATTTCTTATTTCAGACTTCTCGAGCCCGGATACCCGAAAGAACTTGGAAATGAAAGAAGTTACAAATATAAATCGGTCGTGGTCGTATATGATACATTGACTGAAAATTTCGCTCACAGAATCGAAGTCGGAATTATACCCAAAGTTATTGCTGTAAGTCCGGACGAGAAACTTGTACTGGTTGCTAATTGGAACAGCAATGATATTTCAGTTATCTCCACCGCAACATACGAAGTTATTAAAACTATTTCTGTCGGTGCAATTCCGCGTGGTGTCAAATTTACACCCGACGGAAAATATGCTTATGTTTGCAATTTCGGCGGCTCGACTATTTCAAAAATTAATATTGACAGTCTTGAAGTAGAAAGTACAATAAAAAATGTCGGGTACAAACCAAGAGATATTGTGATTAGTAGTAAAGGAGATTATGCTTATTTTTCGAATTTCGGGGATGGATATCTGAGAAAACTTGACCTTGAAACGGACGAAGTAGTGGACAAATTAAAAATCAGTTCCGAAGCAAGAAGTGTATGCATGTCAAATAATAATAGATATGTCTTTGTCGTATGCTATCAGACGGCAGATGTATATGTAATAGATACGGAAATTTTTGAAATTGTCGGGAAATATAAATCTGATGTTGGTGCTGTCGGAGTTGCCCTTACACCAAATAATAAATATTTATGGGTTACAAATCAAAAAACAGGCAGCATTAAGGTTTATAAAGTGATTTATAAATAATCGGAATTAATGTAAAATTTTACAAAGACTGTCAATTTATCACTTCCGAACAAATCTTAAGCCGGATAATCTTTTTAACCGAGTTATAGACCTGCTGTTTCAGATTTTCGTCTTTGTTTATCTGTTCTTTAATTGAATTAAGAAGTGTTTCTTCTCCTGTCGGCATAAGTATAATGTCACATCCTGCTTTCACCGCACTTAAAGATGGTTTTGAGAAATTATTCAACGCACCCATATTCATTGCGTCAGTGATAACAAGACCGTTAAAATTCATTTTTTGTTTAAGCAAATCGGTGATTATTTTCCCGGATAAACTTGCAGGCATTCCTTCAGTATTATATTCCTTTCCGTTTACCGCAATGTGCCCGACCATTACCAGTAACACTCCCGATTCTTTTATTACTTTTTCGAATGTCTGAAGTTCTTTCATTTCTCCCTTAATGACAGGCAAACCTTTATGCGAATCTCCCGTTACATTTCCGTGTCCGGGAAAATGTTTTACGCAGGCTGCAATATTATTCTTTTGAGTTTCTTTAATAAATGCATTCGAAAGTTTTATAATTTTTTCGCTGTCGGTTCCGAATGACCTGTCGCCAATAATTTCTTTGTTAAAACCTGCATCGACTACAGGGGCAAAGTTTATCTGAATGCCTGTCTGTCTTAATATATCCGAAATTATTTTTGCGTACTCTACGCATTTTTTTTCGTCTTTGATTTCATTTGCCTTTGGAAATGTTGTCTTTAAACCCGGAATTTTTCTGTTGATAAGAGATATCTCGGCATCGGATGCAAATATTAAAGGTAATCCACCAGATTTTTCCGATGTCTCTGCGAATTTTTTTCGCAATTCAATCTGTGTGTTGATGATCCCGCCGAGTATGATTATTCCGCCGATTTGCTTTTTTCTGATTAATGAATTGACTTTTTCTTCAGGTAAACCGTTAGTACCTGCAGAAGTCATTATCATTTGTGAAATCCGTTCATCGTCGGATAACGAATTAAAGATTTTGTTTACTTTGTTGTCGAGTAGGGGATTGTTGGTATAGAAATCGTTAAGCATAAATTTCCTGTCTGAAATTAAAGAGTCTTTTTCCGAAGTCATTGTGTCTTTATTAAACGTTTCATTACCCGATGTTTTATTTTCTTCGGTTTGTGTATCTTCTTTCTTCCCGCAGTTTATTAGTAAAAAAGAAAATATAAAAGCAATAAAAACAAATTTTTGTAATATTCTTTTACTTGTTTCAGCCATTAAAGAATTTTTGAATTTGTTCGCAGACGTATCGAACAGAGTCTTCGGGTATGTGAGACCAGCTCGGCAGATTTATTCCTCTGATTGCAATGTCTTCAGCAACGGGAAATTTGTGATACTGATGTGCAAACATCGGCATTGTATGAACGGGATAAAACGTGGGTCTTGTTTCTATTCCTGAACTTGCAAGGTACTCGCGTAATTCTTTTCTTGTGCTGACACTGTCGACGAGTATTGAATACATCCAGTATGTGTGAAATACATCGGGATGTTCAAGGTGCGGAAACACCGGCAATTCTTTTAATAATTCATTGTATAATTTTGCGAGTTTCCGTTTTTTTTCGATTTTTTCATCTGCCTTTTCCAGTTGTGCAAGTCCGATTGCAGAGCAGATGTTTGTCATTCTGTAATTATATCCGATTATTGTATGCCAGTATTCTCTGTCCGGTGAAACTCCGTGCATTTTCAGATGATATGCTTTTTCATACAGATAAAAATCATCGGTAATTAACATTCCGCCTTCGCCTGTCGTGACAGTCTTGTTTCCGTAAAAACTAAATGTAGAAATGTCCCCGAATGTACCTGCGTATTTTCCTTTATATTTTGAACCGAAGGCCTCGGCACAGTCTTCTATAAGAAACAGCTTATTTGATTTTGCAATGTTCGTCAATTCTTCCATATTGCATGGGTGTCCGTAAAGATGAACTGCCATTATTGCCTTTGTCTTTTCCGTAATTTTTTTCCTTACATCCTCAGGGTCCATCTGCCATGTATCAGGTAGAGAATCAACGAATACTGGTGTTGCACCCGTGTATAAAATTGAACTGACCGATGCTATATATGTGAAAGTCGGCACTATAACTTCGTCTCCTTTTCCTATTCCGAGAGTTTCAAGTGCAAGATGAAGAGCTACCGTGCCGTTGCAGACAGTGGCGGCATACTTTACACCCAGATAAGATGAAAAACTGTTCTCGAATTCTTTTATGAATTTTCCCTTTGAAGATATCCAGGTGGAATCCAGACATTCGCTTACATATTTTTTTTCGTTTCCGTCAAGCGATGGTATGTAAAGAGGTATTTTATATTTCATATTTTAATTTTATTTATATTTTTTTTACATCGTTCCTTCTGACTTTAATAAAGTTCTCCCTTACTTTCAGTTTTGTGAACGAGAAACTTTTTAAATGTTATTTTTAATTGCTTTGCTGTTTCCTATATGTTATATGTTATATGTTATAAATTATATGTTCTATGTTATATGCTATATGTTATATGTTATATGTCATATATTATATGTTATATGTCATATATTATATATTATATGTTATATGCTATCCGCACTGCGTTCCCTGCGACATTGCGTCTCTGCGTTGAATTATTCTTTCCATGATTTGCTATTTACTTTTTGCTATTTACTATCTGCAATCTGTTTTCATTTCCTCTTGTTTCTCCGTGTTTTTTTATTTTTTAATTCATCTGCGTTCCCTGCGACATTGCGTCTCTGCGTTGAATTATTCTTTCCATGATTTGCTATTTACTTTTTGCTATTTACTATCTGCATAATCTTATCCAGGTCTATCATCTTTATACATTCGAGATTATATGGACATTCCCTTTTCCAGCATGGCGAACAATCCAGATTTTCCGGATAAAGTTTAATTCCTCTGTCGTATAATTCGATTTCCTGATGACAGGATAATCCGAACCATGCTATGACATATTTTTTTAATGCAATCGCAAGATGCATACCGAAACTGTCACCGGTAACTACCAAATCCGCTATATCCATATAACATGCACCTTTTCTCAGACCTTCAGTTGTGGGTGTGTTGATTATATTTTTCTTTTCCTCCGTACTGAAAGCATTATATATTTCTTCATTTCTTTCAGTATCTTCTCTTCCCCCAAGTATTACTATTTTTATATCAGGATTTTTTAATAACTCTTTTATAATGTATATATGCTGCTCGATTGTCATTTTTTTATTTGGAAAAAGTAAAGAGCAACCTGTATTGAATCCGGCGTATAACTTATTACTGTCGTAATTAATTTTCTTTTTATATTCGTTTAGAAATATTTTTTCTTGCTCTGTCAGTTCGAAAACGTAATTATCTCTCTTATATTCGAGTTCGAATACATCATGAATTATTTCAACTCCGGTTTTTGTATTTTCTCTGAATTTTAGGTTATCGTCAACTCCCATTAAGTAACTGTACATTGCACTCTGACTTGCCGGAATAATTTTTCCGCTGCTGTTTAACAGAAATCCGAGTTTTGTTTTTGCATTAATTTCATTTGCAAATGCACAGGCATAAACGGACTTGTCTGCATTCATTAGTATATCAAATTCTGTTTGACGCAGAATCATGCGATGCTCATCAGTCCATAGAAATAATTTGTCTATATATTTGTTGTTGAATAATATTTTTTCCGCATTAGGAAGCGTAATCCAGTAAATCGTACTAACGGGATATTTTCTTTTTATTGCCGGAAGTATCGGTGTGTTGTCGAGTACGTTCCCGAGTGCATCGAGTGATATTATTAAAATTTTTGTGCCGATTTTGTTTTCTGAAATGTTTTCACATCCTTCTGTAAGACAATTACGATAGGGGATACAGGGTTTGTAACCTGAATATTTTTTACAGTCTGGTATTTTTAAATCTTTAATATCCATTTTATTTATTAATATTTATGTATTCTGTTACTTCATCGATTGAAATGCCGTCTTCAAAGCGGCAGATTTTTTTGTCTTCGCTGCAATTTATTTCACAGTATTTTTTAGGAACTTCAAGATTGACGGATTTTTTGTTCAACACGCCCCAGTATTTTACGCAGTTCATCGGACGATTACAGTGTATCCCTATGCACCTTATATCGAGTGCATCTGCTATATGTATCGGACCGGTCGAGGAGCAAATCATCAAATCCGTTCCGCTTATTACTTTTATCAATTCTCGTAAGTCTTTTATTCTGTTGGAAATATCTATTATTCTTTTATCGTTTAATGATTTGATTTTTGCTTTAAATTCATCAGTCATTTCGAGAGCGGTGAATAATAATGCATAATTTTCCGCAGGGAAAGTCTTAAGTATTTTTTCCGTTAAACTGAAATATTTTCTTTCGCTCCAGTTTGGTGCGGAATTCTTCGAACCTGTATGTATAATTATTCTGTATGTGCTCTTATCGATTCCGCAATCCCTGTAAAAGTTTTCCGTCCATTTTTTTTCTTCATCTGTAATAAAAATTTCCGGTTGTATGTTATCAGTTGCAATTCCTATTTTTCTCGCCATATCCATACAGTAATCGGCTTCGTGTCTTAACGGTATGTAATTATTTCTTGAAACGCTTTTCATTAATGTAATGACTTCGTATAAAATGCGTCCGACTCCGATTCTGTTTTTGATTCTTCCAAGAAACATTTGATATGCAGCCCTTGCAGTAGGAAATACCAACAGACCGTCTGTAAATTTATATTTTTTAATTTCTCTCACAACGTCGCGGAAACTTTCTTTCTTTAAGTCATCGGTTATTATTTTATCTACATAGGGATTGTTTTCCAGAATTGCAGAAGTGTTCGGATTTGTTAAAGTTGCCACGAATGAATCAGGAAAAGTTCTTTTGATTTCTCTTGCCATCGGAGTAATCATTACAACGTCTCCGATTCTGTCCGTTCTTACTATTAGTACTCTTTTCATTTTTTCTGTACCTGAATATAACTTTCTTCCTTATATCGTTGTGCGAAGAAAACAAAAATTACTGCTGTAAGCAAAGTTAAAATTGCGAAGAAAAAGAAATAATTTGAACCTCCAAGCGTAAAACTCCATTCCGGGTCTGAAATAAAAATTTTCCCGGCTTTCGTAATCACCTTGCCGATTTGTACAATGAAGATATTTGTTAGTGCAGTTACAAGATTTCCGAATGATACGGCAAGCGACCATAATCCCATTATTATGGATTTCATGCTGTTCGGTGCCTGCGTATATGAAAATTCAAGTCCGGTAACCGATACAAGAACTTCTCCGCAAGTAATAAGAATAAATGCGGGAATCTGCCATGCAAAGGGTACAACGTTCTTCACGGGACTTGCATCAATATGAATCTGTGCTATTGCAATAAATATAAAAGAAAAACCTGAAAGAAATAATCCCGTTCCTATTTTTCTTAGAGGCGTGATTTTAAAAAATTTTCCGAAAAACGGGTATATTACTGAGTTGAATACCGGAATTAGTATAAGAACAAGTAAAGGATTTATGACATTTATTTGAGATTCGAGAAACGAAAACTGAAAAAATACAAGGTCAATGTTTCTGTTCATATCCCTTGCCTGTAATATCCATGCAGAGCCTTTCTGGTCGAATAACGACCAGAAAATCGCAATAAAAATATAAAGCAATGCGAGATTTAAAATCGCTTTTCTTCCCTGCGGACTTTTTATGTCTTTGAAATATTGTTTTGGAGAAACCGGTTCGATTTTTACGAATTTGTTTCTTCCGAGCCAGAATATAAATACAGCAAGAAACATCAAAAATCCCGGCAAACCGAATGCCACATTCGGTCCGAATTTATCCAGTAAAATCGGTGAAAGTATTGCAGCACTCAAAGAACCGAGATTTACAGCAAAATAAAATATACCGAAAATTTTCGAAAGGAGATGTTTCTGCGATGCACCAAACTGGTCTCCGACATTAGAAGAAACACAGGGCTTTATCCCTCCTGAACCGATTGCTATCAAAGTTAACCCGAGAGTAAGCCCGAGTCTTGTATGGTCAACTGCAAGCAGTAGACTCCCTATCATATATACAACCGACAGGCGTAGAATAGTTTTGTATTTTCCCCAGAAAATATCCGATATTATTGCCCCGAGCATCGGGAAAAAGTAATTTGCCATACCGAACAGATGAAATACCGACCGTGATTCCACATCTGTCATCGGTGCAAGATTCCCGTCCATATCTATCAGATACTTTGTCATAAACACGACAAGTATCGCCTTCATTGCATAGAAATTGAAACGCTCGGCAAATTCATTCCAGATTATATATGGAATACCTTTTGGATATTTATCGGACTTTTTGATTTCGGTCTGTGAGGTTTCCGTCATTGTTCGGTAATGGTTTTATTGTAGAACAAATCCGTTTTATTAGTAATCATATTTATCCTGTATTCTGCCTGACTGAAAAGACTTATTATAAAAGTCTTAAAAACCGAAGTTAAATCTGCAATTATAAAATAATTTTGCTTCCGTATGTTTTTTAAAAGACAATAGAAATTATCAGTTTTGGAATTATATGTAAAATATCTCTTTATTGTATCTGTATTTCTGAATATTTCCCTGTTTTCGGATATTGTCAGAATATAAATTTCGCTCTCAGTTAATTTTTTTTTAATGATGTCAAAATACCCTGAAATATCGCTTATTTCTTTGATTCTATGTAGTACTATAAAAAGTACCTTTTTATTTTCTGACTTAAAATTCATAAAATCATAAATTACTCAAAAATTTTTTCAGATTATATGCAAATGAACCGAATACCGATGCTGTAATTTTTATGAATTCATCTCCGGTAACTTGCCTCGCACATTTTTAATTTAATTTTTATACTTTCAATTTACTATATTTTAAAAATTTTTTGTATTAATTTTATGCATAAAAAAAATCGGAGGAATTATGAAAACACTTATTTTATTTTTTTTGATACTTGTTTTATCGGTTTGCGGATATTCACAGACAGAATGGACTGTTGTTCAAAAAGATTTCCCTGCAAATTTCACGGCGGTCTGTTTTCCGACTGTTAGTTATGGAGTGATTGTAGGGGAAGGCGGATTCGTTTTTATCTCTAATGACGGAGGTAACAACTGGGAAAATCATACGGATGAAGATATTCCGATAATGTTATCGCTCTATTTTAAAGATGCTCAGAATGGATTTGCAACCGGATACGATAGAATTTACAGGACGCATAACGGCGGAAAAAACTGGCTCGGAATGCCGACTATGACTCCGAATTTTGCCTTCGATGACGTTTTTTTTATTAACGAACAAACCGGCTGGGCTATCGGAAACTGGAGTATTGTGGCAAAAACAATTGACGGAGGGTATATTTGGGAGGATGTTTGGAAGGGCGTCAACCTTGACCTGCATTCGGTTCATTTTTTTGACGTAAATAACGGTATTGCTGTTGGAGATGAGGATTTTATCTTTAAAACATCGGATGGCGGAAATGAATGGATACATACCGAAACTGGAGTAATGAACAATTGGTGGTCGGTTAAGTTTGTTAACAGAAATACAGGATTTATTGCCGGAGATACAGGAAAAATATTGAAAACAAATGACGGCGGAAATACATGGACGGAATTATATACCGGAACAAGTGAACGTCTGAGGTCGATGTCTTTCGTTAACAAGAATGACGGATGGGCTGTCGGAAATAACGGAACAATAATCGCTACAACTAACGGCGGTCAGGACTGGTTCCCTGAATACAGCGGTGTTGAGTATGATTTGAACTGCGTATTCTTCAAAGACAAAATTCACGGCTGGATAGTAGGCAGAGACGGTACTATATTGAAAACAAAAGTAAGCGGTCCGATTAATAAATAATTTTAACGTATCTTTTTTATAGCGGTTTGCTGACTTCGACTAATGAACTCGAAGGGTCAACTTCAATTTTAAATCCGCGTTTTTGAAATACGGAAATCATTCTCTTGTTGTCTGTTGTGGTTTGTGCTACTATTTTTTTCAATCCCCACCTTTTTACTATTTCAAAACAATAATCGGTCAGTACACTTCCAAGCCCTCTGTCCTGCCATTCGTCCGTAACAAGTACCGCATATTCGACTGTCTCATGGTTGGGGTCGGCTACTAATCTTCCTACACCTAAAAGTTTCTTGTTGATGCCGTCGCTTTTTTCCACTACTATTGCAATCTCACTGTCATAATCTGTAAAACAATATCTCGTTGCGGCTTCGTGTGAGTCCCATTGGAAAAAATATCTGAACCTCGAATATATCGTTTCTTTTGAACAACTCGAAAGCATTTCTCTCCATAAAAATTCGTCCTCCGGTTTTATCGGTCTCAGGGTTACTTCTGTTTTGTCCCTTAATTGAACTTGTTTTACGTATTCCTCCGGATATGGTCTTAAAGCAAGATGTGAATACGGCTTTATCTTTTTAGTATCTATACTTTTGTCTATAATCATTCTTGCATCGAGTGCTATACAATCTTTTTGTGTAATTAACAGCGGATTGATATCGAGTTCCGTTATTTCCGGATAATCAGCGGCAAAATAAGACAGACGAATCAGAATTTCAATTAGTTTTTCAATTGCAAGAGGCGGTTTTCCGCGGTATCCCTTAAGCAGCGGGAATATTTTTAAAGATTCTATCATTCTGAGTGCAAGTTTCTCGTTTAACGGAGGAAAACCTATCTGCTTATCTCTGAATAACTCCGCCTCAATTCCACCCATGCCAAGCATAATAACAGTTCCGAATACATCGTCTTTTTTTGTTCCGACTATTAATTCCGCCGATTCTTTTTCGGTTACCATTTTTTGAACTGTAACTCCCTCGATTTTTGCCGAATAAAATTTTTTCGATATGTCGTTCATCATACGCTCGTAAGCCGATTCCACCATTTTTTCGTCATCGAGATTTAAAATTACTCCTCCGGCTTCAGTCTTGTGAGTTATATCCGGTGAAAATATTTTCATAACTACCGGATAACCCGTTTTATTTGATATTTTTACCGCTTCCTGTTTTGTCTTCGCAATTTTCGGAAGTGTGACGGGTATTCCGTATGCATGCAGGATTTTTTTCGATGTTTCCTCAGAAAGGATATTCGTATCTGCGGGTATCAATTTATCGAATTCTTTTCTGAATTTTTTTCGGTCGATTGAAAATTCGACAGGTATGTCCCTGGGAGTTTCGTATAAACTCTTGAGGTTATTCGAATATTCAACAAGAGTCATGAATGCCTTGATTGCATCTTTGGGAGTCGGATAAGCCGGTATGTTGTTATCCGAAAGTACTCTGTTGGCATTGCTCATCAGACTTCCGCCCATAAAATTTGCCAGAATCGGTTTCATTGTTTCTTTTGTGATTTTTATAAGCTCGGCAGCAGTTGCATTCGGATTGGTCATCGCCTGGGGCGTCAGTATGATAAGTACTGCATCTGTATTTTCATCGTCGAGAACTATCTGAACGGCTTTTGTTATTCTTTTTGAACTTGCATCTCCGAGTACATCAACCGGATTGCCTTTTGACCAGAATTTCGGAAGGCTATCATTCAGTTTTTCGATTGTTTTATCAGTCAGTTTTGCAAGTTTTCCGTTTGATTCAATCAGAGCATCGGTTGCCATTACTCCAGGACCACCTGCATTTGTTACAATAGCAAGGTTATGTCCTCTCGGTATCTTATGTCTGCCGATTAGTTCCGCACAATCGAAAATTTCTCCTATTTCGAATACTCTCGTGGCACCGATTCTCTTAAATGCTGCATCGTATATGTCGTCCTCTGATGCCATTGCTCCCGTATGAGAAGAAGCAGCTTTTGCCGATTCGGGAAATCTGCCGGCTTTGTATGTTATTATGGGTTTTGTCGATGCGAATGCACGTGCTGCAGTTATAAATTTTCTTGCATTGGTTATGGATTCGATGTATAATAATATTGATTCGGTTTTCTCGTCTTCGCCGAGATAATCGATTAAATCTCCGAAATCCACATCAAGCATATTACCTACGGAAATGAAATATGAAAAACCGATTTTTTTATTTGCCGCCCAATCGAGTACGGATGTGCATAATGCACCCGATTGCGAAATAAATGCAATGCTTCCTTTGTAAGGCATACCGGGACCAAAACTGACGTTCAAACTTGAATGAGGTGCTATATAACCTAAACAATTAGGTCCCAGAATTCTTATATCGTAAGCATTTCTTATTTTTTCAATTTCTTCTTCGAGTTTTTTTCCTTCTTCTCCTTCCTCCCTGAATCCTGCAGACATTATTATCACTCCCTCTATTCCTGCTTCTCCGCACTGACTGATTATTCCCGGTACTTCTCCTGCAGGGGAACATATCACGGCAAGGTCGGGTTTGTTCGGTAGATTGAAAACATCGGGATAACATTGTATGCCGAGTACTGCTTCGAATTGCGGATTTACTGGATATACAACTCCCCTGAATCCGCCGCCTACAAGGTTATTCAGTACCTTTCCGCTTACATTGTTTGGATTTATAGATACACCAATTAGTGCAATCCGCTTCGGTTTAAAAATCGAGTTTAATTTATGTACATTCACTGGCGCTAAAATAATTTTTGAATAATTCTGTTTATTGTAAAATTATCGTTATAAAATCTTTTATTAAATATAAATTAAAATCAAAAAAGTGTAATCCCCACAAACTACAAAAGTCTCAATAACCCATAACTACAAAAGTCTGCAAAACCCTTTAAACTACAAAAGTCTCAATTACTAAACATTATCATGCGTTTAACAAAATTTACTATTATCAGCCATAAAATATTTACTGTCCAATTAAGACTTTTGTAGTCTGCAAAGTCCTTAAACTACAAAAGTCTGCAAAAACTCCTTAAACTACAAAAGTCTCAATTACTAAACATTATCATGCGTATAACAAAATTTACTATTATCAGCCATAAAATATCTACTGTCCAATTAAGACTTTTGTAGTCTGCCTAATCTTAACTACAAAAGTCTCAATAACCCTTAAACTACAAAAGTCTGAATTACTAAACTTTATCATGCTTTTAACAAAATTTACTATTATCAGCCATAAAATATTTACTGTCCAATTAAGACTTTTGTAGTCTGCAAAGTCCTAAAACTACAAAAGTCTCAATTACTAAACTTTATCATGCGTATAACAAAATTTACTATTATCAGCCATAAAATATTTACTGTCCAATTAAGACTTTTGTAGTCTGCCTAACCCTAAAACTACAAAAGTCTCAATTACTAAACATTATCATGCGTATAACAAAATTTACTATTATCAACCATAAAATATTTGCTGTCCAATCAAGACTTTTGTAGTCTGCAAAACCCCTTAACTACAAAAGTCTGCCTAATCCTTAACTACAAAAGTCTCAATTACTAAACTTTATCATGCGTGTAATAAAAATATTATTATCAGTTAAAAAGTATTTACTTTTCTGTCAAGACTTTTGTAGTCTGCAAAACCCCTTAAACTACAAAAGTCTCAATTACCCTTAAACTACAAAAGTCTGAATTACTAAACTTTATCATGCGTATAACAAAATTTACTATTATCAGCCATAAAATATTTACTATCCAATTAAGACTTTTGTAGTCTGCATAACTATGAAGTTTCTGTCTGCCCGTAAATATAAGATGGATTCCTGAAACCTTTTGAATAAGCATATCTGACATATTTCATATATTCACTTTCTGTAATCCTTCTGTTAATTTCTTTATAATGATAAGATTTATAAGAGGGATGATATTGTGCCATCAGATTTAAATATGTCTTAACTCCCAGATTATCTGCGATAAAATCTATTACCCTGTATGTATTGGATGCATTATCCGGCATTACTAAATGTCTGACTATTAAACCTCTCGTTGCAATCCCGTTTTTATGGACAAGATTTCCGACCTGATTGTGCATTTCAATTATTGCTTCGGAGGCAATTTGGAAATAATTTTTTGCCGTCGTATATCTGGAACCCGATTCCGGCATCACAAATTTTAAATCCGGCATATAGATATCAACATTACCTTTAAGTAAACGGATTATTTCGTACTTTTCATAGCAATTGGAATTCCATACAACAGGAATTTTCAGATTTGAATTTTTTGCGAGTTTAATTGATTTTAAAATATGAGGTGTAAAATGTGTGGGTGTTACTAAATTAATATTATGGCATCCTCTTGCCTGAAGATTCAGCATAATTTCTGAGAGCTCTTCGCAGGAAACCGAAAACCCCTCATTCAAATGGCTTATTGTATAATTCTGACAGAATACACATAGCAGATTACAGCCGGAGAAAAAAATTGTTCCCGAACCATGACGACCGACAAGTTCAGGTTCTTCTCCGAAATGCGGACCGTATGAGGATATCTTAATATTTGAATCTGAATTACAAATGCCTGTTCCTGTATTCCTGTTCACTCCGCATTCATGAGGACATATTTTACAGTTCGAAAGGTCAAACATCTGATAAAGGTAATTTTGATTATGACTCATAGATATTAAAATTAAAACATCAGATTAACTGAATCAATTCTTTATTTTCTGTTAAATGAGACGATAAAGCAAGAAAATTTTTGTTGTTTTAAATTATATTATTATTATTTAATTTGTTATAAATTACTGATATAATAAGTGAAATCATTATACTGTTCAATTCTTACCGTTAATCAAAAATATTATTTCTTTCTTAATTAAATTTAATAAAAATGAAAAAATACATTTCAATTGCTGTCATTATTCTTCTGGCGGTTGTATTTTTATTCAGCTGCGGAAAGAAAAAATGGGGTTCGGATGAAAAAGATGCATATTTGAAAACATGTATAGATGCTGCAAAGGGTACTATGGGCGAAGCTAAAGCAAAAGCTTACTGCGATTGCTCACTGAAATATATTATGGATAAATATCCGTATGTCGAGGATTCTCAGAACCTGACTGCCGAAGACCTGGATAAGATTATCGAAGACTGTATGAAATAATACAAGCTTTATTTCCTTATTCTGTTTCAAAATTGTCCGTCAACAAATATTCACCATTCTTTTTGGTGTTAATCTGATTTTTTTTGTCTACATCGTAATTTGAAATCTGAAAAAATCCGGATATCGACTCATTAATTTCTGCTCGTTTTTTGAATATTAATATTTTAATGGTGTCTGTTTTTTTAAAAAAAATTGCATTTGTGAATATTTTATAATATTTTGTTATATGATTAAAAAATTCTGCTTTTTATTCTGTATATTTTTTATTATTTCTTACAGAATTGTTTTTCCGCAATTTCCGTCTTCCCCGATGACAGTTGCGGAATATAATCCGACAGAATCCGTATTAATTACCTGGGCACATAACCCTACTTCTCAGGTTAATCAGATTTTTATTTTGATGATAAGAGAAATTAAAACTGAAACAAAAATATTTTTCCTTGTTAATAATATCAGCCATAAAAATTGGATAAAAAGTATGCTCCAGTCGAACAATATCGATTCGGTGAATACGGATTATGTGACTATTCCGAACAGCAGAATCTGGATACGCGACCATGGACCTTTTTCGATTATTGATAACGGAAATCTTGCATTCGTTGATTATATCAATTATGCGTATTCCCCGGTTGATGATTCTATTCCGACCAGACTCGCTAATATTTGGAGTCTGTCTTCCTACCGCCCCGGAATTATTTTTGACGGAGGAAATTTCTTAATGGATAATTACGGTACACTCTTTACTACAAAAAAAGTATTTACCGATAATCCGCAGTATACTCAGTCCCAAATAACACAGATTTTCAATAACTATAACGGTGCAAATAGACACATCGTTCTTAAACGGCAGCATAATGATTACTGGGGTCATATAGATATGCAGGTTAAACTTCTTAATGATACTACAATAATTATGAGTACATGCGATGCAGGACTGCCAAATTATGATTCATTAACGGCTAATTTTAATATTCTCTCTACTGTTAATGCGTACAACGGATATCCATATCATATTGAAAAAATTCCTATGGCTGCAAATTCAAAAACATATATTAATTCTTTAATTGTGAATAATAAAGTACTTGTTCCTGTCTATGCAGATATTCGGGATTCCTTTGCATTAAGTACTTATCAGAGATTATTACCGGGAAAGGAAATTATCGGTATTAATTGTAATAATATCATCGGATGGGATGGAGCTATTCACTGCATCACTATGCAGATTCCGGTAATTAGTATTACAAATATTAAAAATTATTCCGAACCTGCAGAATTTAAACTTGGTTATAATTATCCCAATCCTTTTAATAATAGTACTTTAATAAATTATACTTTGCCGTTTTCTGCAAACGTCAGAATTCAGATATTTGATGTTAACGGTAAAAAAATTTCGACGCTTGTTAATAGCTTTCATTCGTCCGGTACTTATAATATTTCTTTCAGACCTGAATACCTTCCAAGCGGGATTTATTTCTATACAATGAATATAAATGATCAGATTATTCAAACGAGAAAAATGTCCTATATTAAATGATTTTTTTCATTGATTAGATTATTTTCTGTTTATCTTTTTTTATTAAAAATATTTTCATATATTTAATAAATAATTTTTATTAACTAAATTCAACAAAAAATGAAAAAGTTAACTTTTTTAGTGTGCTTTCTTTTTCTCATAACGGGACTTTCTCTTGCTCAGACGAATTCCGTAGTGTTGAAAGATAGCAGCGGTACTGTAATAGGACAATACAATAACATTCAATCGGCTTATAATGCCATACCTGCAACTATAACGATGCCTTATATTATCGAAATTCTTGCTATTTATGACTGTTCACTTGAAACTTATCCGATATCTTTTACTCAAAGAACAGGTAGCAGTGCAGTCAACACAGTAACTCTTCGTCCTGCTGCGGGAAATACTGGGGAAATAATAACAGGCACTTCGACGGTAAATATACTTAATCTTGAAGGTGCCGATTATATTATAATTGACGGCAGACCTGGAGGAGTGGGAACTACTCCGGATCTTAAAATAGAAAATCTGGCAACTGGCTCGGGTTCAAATACAGTAGTTCTGCAAAACGGAGCAACTCATAACCTTATTCACTATGTTCATATTATTAACAACTCTCAAAATACAGCAGGTCCGCGTGCACTTGTTTTCAATACTGCCGCAAGTGGTCCTGTAGGTAATTCGAATAATCTGGTCACCCGTTGTAAAATCGAAGGCGGAAGAAGCGGAATAGGATCTCCCGGAACAACTGCATATCCGAATGACAGTAATACAGTATCTTACTGCGAAATTTTCAACTGGAACTATGCCGGTATCTGGCTGCTTTCTGGTACAATGAATTTCAACGTCGAAAATAATGTATTCTATCAGACGGTCGGTTATAATAATACAATTGTTTCCGGCATTATTATGTCAACTATGACAGGTGCTACTTATAATATTAAGAAAAACAAGTTTAATAACTTGTTGACTGCATCTTCAAGCAGTTCAACAATACGAGGAATTTATGCCGCAGGTCCTGCCGCAGGTTGCACATTTAATATCGAGAATAACTTCGTATCTAATATGCAGGATAATTTAAATGCTCAGACAATGACAGGTATCGAATTACTCGGAAGTAATGCATATACGGCAAATGTTTATTATAATAGTGTTCGAATAGGAGGAAATCATTCAGGAGGAACAGCAGGTGCTACAACTTCGGCTGGAATAAGAATAGGTGCTTCAGCATTGACATTAAATATGAAAAATAATATTGCTGTCAATACAAGAACCGGCGGTAATGTTAACCATATTGGATTTGCGTTAACATCAACAGGCGGTACTTTAAATATTGATTATAACAGTTATTATTCAAGCAGTGTTACAAACGGTTATAATGCATGGTGGGGAACTGTAGGATATAACAATATTTCGGATTACAAAACCGCTGCTACACCCAACGAACAAAACACCGTGTTTCATAACGTTACTTTCGTTGATTCGGTAAATCTGCATTTAGCGGGAAGTTCAATTGGTGATACGCTTTTAAAAGGAACACCAATAGCGGGAATAACAACTGATATTGACGATGAAATCAGAAATTCAATTGCTCCGTATAAAGGCGCCGATGAAGCTAATATTCCGCTGTTTATTACGAAAAATACTAATAATCCGGTTGACTACAGCCTGTCACAGAATTATCCCAATCCGTTTAATCCTTCAACTACAATAAAATTCAGTATTGCAAAAGAAGGTTATGTAACTTTGAAAATTTACAATATACTCGGAAAAGAAGTTGCGGTGCTGTTAAATCAGAAAATGGGAGCCGGCGAGTATCAATATCAGTATCTCGCAAACGGATTGTCTTCGGGAATATATTTCTACGAACTCGTTTCAGGCAATTTCAGGGAAACAAAACGCATGATACTTGTGAAATAACGACATTTGTCGTCTGAGAAATGCTTATTTTTACAAAAATAAGTGAAAGGAAAGACGACAATGAAGAGAAAAGAATTAGAAGAAAGATTTAACAGAAACCAAATCAAAACATCAGAGGGAG
>VGWA01000024.1 GCA_016873795.1 Ignavibacteria bacterium | reverse complement strand
CAAAGGTCTTTCGCCCTGCAATACGTGTATTTCAACCGAGGGCTGACTGTCTGAGGCAGTAGAGAAAATCTGCGACTTCTTAACAGGTATAGTAGTGTTTGCATCAATTAATTTTGTATTAACACCGCCGAGTGTTTCGATTCCGAGTGAAAGCGGAGTTACATCAAGAAGCAGAACATCCGAAACATCACCTGCCAACACACCGCCCTGAATAGCAGCACCGATTGCTACAACTTCATCGGGATTAACTCCTTTATGAGGTTCTTTATTAAATAAATTCTTTACTGTTTCCTGTACAATCGGAATTCTGGTTGAGCCTCCGACGAGTATAACTTCGTCAATTTCATTGACACTGAATCCGGAATCTTTTAAAGCTTTTTCACAAGGTCCGATTGTCCTGTTGATAAGGTCTTTGATAAGCGATTCGAATTTAGCTCTGGTTATTGTCTCAAGTAAAAATTTAGGTACACTGTCAACAGCCGTAATATATGGCAGGTTGACTTCCGTCTGCATACTTGTCGATAACATCTTTTTTGCATTTTCGGCTGCTTCTCTCAATCTTTGCAATGCCATCGGGTCATTTCTCAAATCGATTCCTTCCTTTTTCTTAAATTCTTCCGCAAGATAATCAACAAGTCTATGGTCAAAATCATCGCCTCCGAGATGCCCGTCACCGTTAGTGGATTTAACTTCAAAAACACCATCGCCAAGTTCAAGAATAGAAATGTCGAATGTACCGCCACCAAGGTCGAACACAGCAACTTTATGATTTTTCTTTTTCTTATCGAGTCCGTAAGCAAGGGCTGCAGCCGTAGGTTCGTTTATTATTCTCTTGACATCAAGCCCTGCAATTTTTCCCGCATCTTTTGTTGCTTGTCTTTGTGAATCGTTAAAATATGCAGGAACCGTAATCACCGCTTCGGTAACCGTTTGTCCAAGATAATCCTCGGCAGTCTTTTTCATCTTCTGCAACACCATAGCGGAAATTTCCGGAGGAGAATATACTCTCGGTTGATTTGTAGCCAAATCGGTAACTTCCACGCGTGCAGTATCATTTTGTCCTCTGATAACTTTATAAGGTACTTCACTCATTTCTGTTGTTACCTCATCGTAACGTCTTCCCATAAATCTTTTAATTGAAAACACTGTATTTTTCGGATTAGTTACCGCCTGTCTTTTTGCAGGTTCACCGACAATAATTTCACCGGTTTTAGTAAATGCGACAACCGACGGTGTGGTTCTCATACCCTCTGAATTCGGAATCACAACAGGGTCATTTCCTTCCATTACCGAGACACAGGAATTTGTTGTTCCAAGGTCAATACCTATAATTTTTCCCATAAGATTTTTCCTTTCTTAAAAAAATTTATTTCCGGACAGAATATGGTAATTTCTTCCGGAAAAAAAATATCTGCCGGTGCAGATTTTTCCAACCGGCTTTAAATAAAAATGTTGTATACAGATATTCATACTTAAAAGCTGCGGGAACGTACTTAGTGTACGTTCCCTGCTGCCGATAAATTATTTAACTTTAATTTCTTTAACAACCGGTTTTGCTTCTTCAACTTTCGGAAGAGTGATATTCAATACTCCGTCTTTGAACTCAGCATCAATTGTATCCTTTTTAATATCGTCGCTGAGAGTAAAGGTTCTGCAAAATTCACCGTAGTAAATTTCGTTCATTATAAGATTTGTATCTTCAGATTTTGTTTGCTGTTTCTTTTGACCTGAAATGCTTAACACATTATTTTCAAGAGATATCTTAACCTCATCCTTCGTAACTCCGGGCATTTCAATATTTATATTGTAGTTATCTTTATCTTCTGTAATTCTCGTTCTCGGTGAAAAGTTTGTGGAATCAAAAATTCTGTCTTCACTGAAAAACGGGAAATTGAAAAGACTTCTGAAAGCATCATTTACATTTGCCGGTTCGCTGCCTCTTTTAAATTTTACTATTGCCATATTTATTATCCTCCTTTTATAATTAATTTAATTCTAATAAATATGTTGCAATTATTGTGCCAAAACAAAAAATCAACTGAATTTAAACATTTTTGTGATATTTTGTAAAATTCAGATGAAATAGACAACAAAAAATTGCAGTATATTTCAATAAATTGAAAAATATTTCTTAAAAATGAAAATATTGGTAGAATTTCGTTGTAGGAAATAAATAAATTAAGTACTTTGAAATGATTGAAACCTTGTACCAAAATGTAATATTTTCTGAGAGGGATATTTTTTTTCGTTTTCGAACTGAACATTTCCCAGTACCAGTGCTCCTTCGCCACATGCTACTACTGCTCCTTCATCCGTAATTTGTGAAATTGTACCGGGAACCCCGTAATACGGATAAGGAAAAATTTCGGTATTCCATATATAAATTTTTTTAGAATTTATATAAGTATATGCACCGGGATAGGGTTCGGATTGAGCTCTGATAAAATTATATATTTTTTTATCAGATGCTTTCCAGTCGATAAGTCCATCTGCCGGTTTTCTTTCCGAACAGTAACTTGCTTCAGCGTGATTCTGGGGTATACGTTTGGATTTTCCGTTCAGAATATCTTGATAGTTATTTTTCAGAAGTTTTTCACAGCATTTTTCGGATTTTCCAATTAAGGTCATTATTGTATCTTTACTATCAATGGAAAATTCTTCACAAGCAATTATATCCCCAGTATCTATTCCGTCATCCAAATAAAACAGCGTAACACCGGATTTTAATTCATCATTAATCAGTGCCCAGACAAGCGGGGCGAATCCCCTGTATTTAGGCAGTATTGAAGCGTGCATTCCTACAAAACCGTAAGGTACGATTGAAAGAATTTCTTTGCGAATTATCCAGTACCATCCTACTACAATACACAAATCAGGTTTTTCTTCCTCAATAATTTTTTTTAAGCCTGTATGCTTATCAAGAACATATAAAACTTTATTTTTCTTTTCCGCATATGATTTAAATTCTTCCAGTTTACTTCGCGAATCATTTATATCTTTTAATGTTACTATAACATCAGGAGAACCCGGTTTAATATTATCGAGCAGTCTCAGACAGGACAAACCGAGACTTTTACTTCCTATAAAAAGGACTTTTTCAATCATAAATTGATTATTTAGTTAATTGCTTATTAATATGTACATTCAATCTTTCGACCACGACTTCCACATCCTCAATTTCAAGTTCATAATACAATGGCAGAGCAAGTGTATGAAGGAAAAGATAAAGCGAGTCCGGACACTTGTCAGAGCTTTTATAAACAGGTAAAATATGTGAAGCATACATTCCTATTTGTGTCTGAATGTTATCTTCACGCAGGGAAATTATAATTTTATTTCTGTCGATTTCAGGATTCAGACCCACTGCATAAGTTTGATAAACGTGTAAATTATTTTCAGCAACAACAGGAATTTTCACAAATTCATTATTCTGAAGAAGTTCATTATATTTTCGGACGAGCAGTCTTTTTTTCTCTAAAAGCCGGGGATATTTTTTCAATTGTTCGATTGCTATTGCGGCATTAATATCCGACAATTTATAGTTATAACCGGGCAAATCAAAAGTCGGAATTTTGAAATTCTGTTGTCTTTTAAATGCCGATTCCATACCAAAACACGACAGTGAGCTGAGTATATCCGCATATTCTTTATTGTCTGTAGTAACTATTCCGCCTTCGCCCGAAGTAACATTTTTCCGTGCATGAAAAGAGAACGCGGCAATATCGCTGAAATTACCTGCATTTTTTCCCTTATATTTTGCACCGAGTGAACAAGCGGCATCTTCAATAATTTTTAAATTATATCTTTCCGCTGTTGCCGTAATCCTGTCCATATCAGCGACCTGTCCGAAACAATGCACAACAATAATTGCTTTAGTTTTTTCTGTTATTTTAGATTCGATTTTATCCGGATTCATATTATAAGTATCGAGACAAACATCTACAAAAACAGGTTTAGCTCCGCAGAACATAACGGCGTGACCGGTAGCAGGAAACGTAAAATCGGAAACTAAAACCTCATCACCTTTTTTAATGCCAAGAGTAAGTAAAGCAAGGTGCAGACCTGCTGTACAATTAACAACAGGCACGGCATATTCAACATTAATATAATTTCTTACAGCCTCTGACAGTTTGATTCCTTTGGGTCCCTGTCCTGCAACCCACCCGGATTCCAGAGTTTCCCTTACAGCATTAAATTCATCATCATCGAAGAAAGGTTTTGTAAGATAAATTTTTTTCATCGTATATTATTCAATCAGAATATTACTCTAAACCGAGTAATTTATATTCTTCAATTTTAACATTAATTATTTCCTTGCATTTAGTACATGACATTTTTGCATATTCTTTTCCAATTTCAAGTTTTTTGACTCTTCTGCCACATTTACATACAAAACCGATTAACTTGGCAGGATTTCCGACAACCAGACCATAGTCGGGTACATTTTTTTTAACAACACTTCCTGCTCCTATCATCGCATATTCGCCGATTGTTATGCCGCAGATTATAGTAGCATTTGCGCCGACTGAAGCACCTTTTTTGATTAAAGTATCCGTCACACTCCAGCTGTAATCGAATGCTCTCGGGTATAAATCATTTGTCAGTACGACATATGGACCGAGAAAAACATCATCTTCCAGGGTTACACCTTTATAAACCGAGACTCCGTTTTGTATTTTCACTCTGTTTCCAATCTTCACTTCCAGGTCTATATAAACATCTTTTCCAAGGATACAATTATTTCCAATTTTAGCCCATTCTCTGATTTGCACATTTTTCCAGACATAGGTACCCTTTCCTATTTCACATCTGTCGTCAATTTCAGCAGAATCATGAATTTTAACTCCGTTTATCAGGTTAAGTTTTCCCATTAACAAATTTTTTAATTAATAAAGTTAATAAAAATTAGCAAAATAATATAGAACATTCTTTTCCCCGCAGTAAAATAATAATATTTGGTAATTAAACATTACAGTAAACGATAGAAAATTTTTTGTACACACCGAACATCTTTAAAAATTTTCATTTTTCTCTTTTTTTAGTTTATCAAAAAATTATTACAGACATCATTAAGTTAAAAATTTTCTGTACATATTTCAACGAGTTTTTTAAATGATTATAATATATCATAATAAATTATTTAATAAACGAATATAACAAAAATAGATTTACGATTTTGGTATTTTAAAAATTTTTAACATCATTCTTACTCATTACTCTTTACCCATCAAATTCTGATTTTTCTCTGTTGTCCCGTGCTACCTCTGAAAATTAACAATTAAAAATATGGAAAAAAAACACGGAGATTAAGAGACACGAAAAAACAATTTTAAATGGTAAATGTTAAATTGATTAAGTAATGAGTTATGAGTTATGAGATAACGAGATCCCGAACCAAGTTCGGGATGACAAGCATAGACAATGTTAAATATTAAATTAAAAAATAATCAGATAAGAGTTACGAGTGACATTTTTTTTACGTTCCCAAAACTAAAAGTCAGAGCGGACTTTGGTAACAATTGAATTACTTTGTCTTCGTAAAAGTAACTTAAAGTCCGGTAGTAAAAATTAATAAATGGCACCTGATGTTATTATGAAAGTAGAAAAGATTTTGAAAAATTCTATGGGAACCTTTAAAATTGGTTTGCAATAAACGACTCTCGAAGACTTGCTCCGGATGGCTGGTATATTCCTTCAGATGAAGGGTGACATTTATTTTCTTAATGCAGTTATTTCTTTTACTGCTTCAATTGCTTTGTAAATGTGTTCTTCAGTATTAAATGCACCAATACTTAAACGGACAGTACCATGAATTTTATCGGTCCCCAAACCTATATGAACTTTCGGAGCACATTGTAAACCCGTGCGACAGGCAATGTTGTAATCCACATCAAGCATCGTGCCCACATCTCCTGCTTCAAAGCCTTTAATATTAAAACTTATGATCGGATTATGATTTTCAATGTTTTCCGCACAATATATTATTACATTTTCTATATTGCGAATACCTTTCCTGAGTTTATCCCATAGCAACATTTCTTTCTTATGCAGAGACTCCATACCATTCGAAAGAATCCATTTTACACCGGCATTCAAACCTGCTACTCCAACTATGTTAAGTGTTCCGCATTCAAGCCGGTAAGGAAATTCTTCAAGATGGGTCAACTGAGCAGAACGAACTCCAGTACCGCCGAACCGTGTACCTCTTACAGGCACATTTTCCATAACATATGAACCACCTATACCAGTAGGACCTAAAAGACATTTATGTCCAGTAAAAACTACAACATCGATTCCCATTGCCTGCATATCGATTGGAATGGTCCCGGCACTTTGTGTGGTATCAACAATAAATATTACACCTGCTTCTTTACATATCCTGCCAATCTCAGCAATCGGCTGAATCGTACCGATTACATTCGAGCAATGATTTACAACAATCATCTTTGTATTGTTTCGTATTTCTTTCTTGATATCTTCAGGGTCTATATATCCCTTTTCATCAAACGTTATGTAAGAAATATTGATGATTTTATTCATTTCCAGATGATACAAAGGTCTCAGAACAGAATTATGTTCAAGCATAGTTGTAATAACATGGTCACCCTTTTCAGCCAATCCCTGAATTATCATATTAAGGGAATCGCTTGCATTATAACTGAAAGTCAATCTATTATTATCTCCCCCGGCATTGAAAAAATCAGTTAACAGTTTACGAGTATTCATAACAATCTCTTCAGCTTCAAGAGCAGCGTCAAATCCCGACCTTCCCGGATTGACTCCATGTTCACGGTAAAAACTATCCATAAATTTATATACAACATCGGGTTTTGGATACGCCGTAGCTGAATTATCAAGATATATTAAATTATTCATAACAGTAATTTATTTAATTATATTATTTCTTTAAATGTTATTCATTATTCAAGAACAATTGCATCCGCAACAATTTCTGCAAGAGTTTTTATTTTTACTCCAAGTTTAAACTTGTTATCAATTTGTATTAACTGGTCAACACAATTATGACATGGGGTTGCAACTATCGCAGCACCCGTTTTACGAATCTGCTCAGTTTTAATCTCCGCTATTTTCATTCTTCGTTCATTATATTCACTCATTGAAAGTTGACCTCCGCCACCGCCACAACAAAAATTGTCTATTCCATAAGGAGTCATTTCAATAAAATTGTTTGCTGCATTTCTCAGAATATACCGCTGCTGTTCAATTATACCGCCTTCCCTTACTAAATTGCAGGGGTCATGCAGCGTTATTGTTTCCTTATTTAAGTTTTTATCAAGTTTTATTCTACCCTTAGATATATATTCAGCAAGAAGTTCAACAGAAGTGATTACTTCAAAAGGAAATGATTTACGGAGATAATTCGGTGCTTCCCAGCGAAAAGCTCTTGAGCCGTGCCCGCATTCTGCAAGCACACATCGTTTTGCTTTTAATTTAAGCATCTCATTGTATAACCTTTCGGCAATTACTTCTGCTTCGTTATTATTTGATGTATAATAAGCATAGTTTGTAACATCATACATAGAAGTAGACAATGTCCAGATCTCCTTTGCAGCATAGAATATTTTTGCCATTGCGGAAATTGACAGCGGAAAAAATTTCGGTTCACGAGGGTTTAATGTGTAGAGAATATTTGTGTTTTGAACATTTAGCGGTATCGAAGCATGGGGGTCGTTAACTTCATCTCTCAAATCTTCTTCCAGCCAGGATAATGTATCGGTGAATTCCTCAACGGGAATTGACATATTATTTCCTGTTTGAATTGCAGCGTTCACTGTTGACTGCAAAGTAGCAGGAACAAAACCCATCTCTGAAAGCATTTTCCTTCCTGCTCTTACAACATAAGAAATATCCACACCTACGGAACAATGCATATTACATCGCCCGCATAACGTACAGGCACCGAACAACTGGTCAACCATCTCATCTATAATTTCCTCGTTTAAGTTACGCGCACCGGTAAGAAATGGAAAGTGTTTCCCTGTAAATGTACAATAACGTTGATAAAGAGAAGAAATAAGGTTTACCTTTCTTGCAGGAATAAATTTTTCATCTTTTGTTGTAAGATAATAAATACAACTCTCTGCACATAATCCGCAATGAACACAACTATTTAAATGCGTAACTAATTTGTTGTCTTTTGATTCAGAAAGAATCTTGATGGCTTTATGTTTTTGAGAATTGTTATCTTTCATTTAATTTGCTTATTGCTTTTTACAGGCCAGACCCGGCGCCATCCATAGTAGAATCCAAGATGATAACGAGCAGCAAAAAAGTATAAAGAGTGTTTAAGTTTACCAAGAGGCAGATACAGAAATAATAAAGCTGCACAGATAAAATAATAAGGAATAAAACTTTCTTGAAACAGGACAATCAGTGTAAAAATCTGAAATACTGTTACTATCAAATTTGAAATGTAGTCGTCGGGATTAGAAAGAAGTCTGAGTTTTTTAGTCATTGTTCTTTTTATGAAAATTCCAATCCCGCTTATACCAGATACAATCATTACACAAATCAAAATCAGCCGTAATGCATAGGATAATTTAATATCAAAGAAAAATAGAAAGAAGAGAACAATAGATATAAAAGTTCCGGTATGGTATAAAATTCCTGCGGTATAAGTAGGTAAATGCAAGTAAGCAGATTCCTTTTTTAAAGGATTCATTGCTCCGGTAAAAGAATAAGTCACAGCCGATTTCAGATTGCCTGTCTTACGAGAATAATCTTTCGGTAAACCCAATCTGACAAGTCTGAAAAAATGGTAACTTAGGCTTAAGAAACAAATCAGAAATGCAATCAGTGAAATTAATTGATAATAGGTCATAGAAGTTTAATTGTACTAAACGCATCCATCCGGTTTTGGCAATCCTGCAACACGACAAGCACCTCGTGCAGGACCCAGCGGAAACAGCTGATAAATCTCCCGCAGTTTAAGACCCGTATCCTTACAAATAGAGCGAATCATCGGCGCCATTCCTGTTTCCTCCCAGTTTTTACGAATAAATTTAATGATTGCCCAGTGCTTTTCGTTTAGTTCTTCGATTCCGTCATACTTTGCAAATAAAACTGCGACTTCTTCATTCCAGATGTAAGGGTCTGATAAAAATCCGTCGCCGTCTACTTCAAATTCTTTTCCATCAATTTTCATAATAAATATTGTTAAATGAAATCAATTGTTTTACAATATAATATTTTAATAATTAATTTTTAATTAAAAAAAAATGCATAGTTTATTATTCGAATTGACTCATAAAAAAGGTGAACATGTGATAATAACGCAAGGACGCTAGAACAATTAAGAATTAAAAACATTGAATAAAACACGGAGACACAAAAGGAACGGAGAAAATGATTAATGGAGATTCTGAACCGAGTTCAGGATAACAGGGGGTATTTAATATTAAATGATAAATCTCAGGTAATCTGGACAGGCAGGTTATTTATTTGATTTATAAATTAATTTCTTTAATAGTTTATATATTATATATTTATTTAATTATTGTCAGTATTAATAAAAATCTACATAAAATAAATCAATGGGAAAAATTGAAGGTAAAACGATATTAGTTATAGGAGGAGCAGGTTTTATCGGTTCGCACATAGTAGATAAGCTGCTGCTCGAGGACGTTAAACAGGTTATAATATTCGATAATTTCACACGCGGCACGCGTGAAAACATCGAAAATGCTTTGAAAGACAAAAGAAGCAGGATTTATGAATCAGGCGGTGATATACTACAGACCGATATTTTGAATTCAGCAATGAAAGAATCCGATATGGTTATTCATCTTGCTGCATTATGGCTTTTACAGTGTTACGAATTTCCAAAATCGGCATTTGAAACAAACATCAGAGGTACTTTTAACGTTTTAGAAGCATGCAGAGATAATAATATAGAGAGGTTAATATATTCCTCGTCGGCATCGGTTTACGGTGATGCCGTTGAATATCCGATGACAGAAAATCACCCGCTTAATAACCGTACATTTTACGGTGCTACTAAAATTGCAGGTGAAGCTATGGCAAGAGCATTTTATGACAGATACGGTGTGAATTATGCCGGTATGAGATATATGAACGTTTACGGACCGCGTCAGGATTACAAAGGTGCTTATGTTGCGGTGATAATGAAAATTCTTGACAGAATAGATAACGGTTTACCGCCGGTTGTTTTCGGTGACGGAAGCCAGGCTTATGATTTCATTTACGTCGAAGATGTTGCACTGGCAAACATTGCCGCATTAAAAGCAGATACAACGGATGAATTTTATAATGTCGGGACGGGAATACAAACTTCAATAAAAGAACTCAGCGAATTGATTTTAAAAATTACGAAATCGGATTTGCAGATTGAATACCAGCCCGAAGTTCAATCGTTTGTAAAAAACAGAATTGCCTCGACAAAAAAAACGGAAAAGGACCTGTGGTTCGCGGCAAAAGTAAAATTGGAAGCGGGATTGGAAAAACTGATAGAGTGGAGAAATAATCACAAGAATAAAATACAGTGATACAGTATTAAATCCGGATTACGACATTAACTTCCGCGTGAAAATAAAATCTTCAACCTGCCTAATTTAATTACTTTCAAATAATTATTAACATAAATATAAATCAAAATAAGCAGTAAATAACAAATTAAATGCACCCACCGGCTGCCTATGACATAATATTTAATTATTATGCTCACAAGATAAAGCAGAACAGCAGATAATCCCAGAACGGCAATATTTCTCCAGTTATAATCAATTTTATAAATTTTCTGGGACACGGCAAAAATATGAAAAAAGAGAAGCAGATAAGTAAAAAGCGTTGCAAGTGCGGCACCGTTCATGCCATAAGCGGGAATCAGCAAAAAATTCAAAACAATGTTTATAATAAAACCCTCGGCATATATCAGAAGGAGTATATAAGTTTTATTCGTATAAAAAGGAGCAATATCGAGAGTCGAACATAATCCCGAAAAAAGATATGAAAGCAGTATAATCGGGACAACAGACAACCCGCTCCAGAAATTTTCATTGAGGAAGTTTATCCCGAAAAAATTAATTTTGACAGCCGGTTCGATAAAAAAAGTAAAAAACAAAAACAACAGCAATCCTGTGAAGATAAGGTATGTAAAAATGTCCGAGATAATTTTTTTATTTTCGGGATTTTTGGATAAATTCAAAAAATAAGGAGTCCATGAAAATTTAAATGAAGCAACCGCAAGTCCCATTATTGATGCAAGTTTGTAATTGCTGCTGTATATCCCTACTATTACTTCATCAGTAAAATATTTCAGAAAGAACCTGTCTGATAAATCTATTACAAGTATAAAAAAACCTATATAAATGAATTTATTGCCGAACGCAATATATCTCAAAGCATTTCTTAAAGAAAGTCTGATTGAAATAAATTTCCGTGATAATATCAAACCTACTATTAAGGAAAAAGATACAGAGAGCATATAACTGTAGAAAATTGCTTCCACGTTATATTTCAAAATGATAATAAAATAGAAATTAAAGAAAAGATTTACAACAAGAGATACAACGGAAATTATCAGATACAATTTAGGTTTCAGTTCTGCTCTCATAAGTAGCATCGGGAACCTGTATATTGCATCGAAAAAAAGCAGTAAACTTAAAATTTTAATGAGAAAGGCGGCTTTCGTTTTATCATCGAAATTAATCAATTCGGTAATATCATAGGATAAGAAATAAATAATCAACGAAAAAATCACCGATGTAAGCCCGACCGAAAAAAGTGTAGTTGAGAAAACAGTACTTTTTTCCTTTTCATTTTCCGCATCAATAAAAAATTTAAGGAAAGAGGTTTCCATTCCCAGAAGATAAAAAATACAGATAACAAACCAAACTGATTGAATAAGATTAAAAAGTCCGAGGTCAGCAGGAGAGAAATATCCGGTATAAAGCGGAATAAGAAAGAATGCAACCGCCCTATTTAGAAAAATACCTACACCATATACGGCAGTATGAGAGAAGAGTTCTTTAATATATGATTTTGGCATCATAAGAGTTTACTGAATAATATTATTTTCAAGATACAGTTTCGTCAAGCGTACATTAACAGATTTAAAAGAATGGTATTTTTCAACCCATTTTCGTCCTTTAACAGCATATTCTTCCAGTATCGGCGGATTATCTATTATACTTATAATTTTTTCTTTTAAATCATTAATATTCGAATTTATAAACGGATTTTCAGGCAAAAAACGGAGATAATCGGGAGTGAATTCCGTAATTGTCGGAACACCCATAGAAATATTTTCGAGCGAGTTTTTCCCGTATCCCGAGCCTCCAAGCACTCCCCCGACCTGGTCTATGGCAAGGTCACATTCACTTTTAATTTTCAAAACGTCTTTTCTGTTCATCCCTTCGAGTAAAATAAACTCAAAATCTTTTTCTTCTTTTAATTCTTCGATTACTTTCAAAATTTTGTCTGTACCTTTAAATAATCTGTTTGTTGGAGAATGAACAATCTTAATTTTGGAATTGAAGACTTGTTTCATTTTATAATTTTCCACATCAAAAGGAAGGAACAAATAATGTATGTTGCTTTTCAGTTTCAGATGGTCAAATTCGATTGTCAGGTTCAAATCGGATATTTCATCAAGGTCTTTGAATATTCCCCGTGTTCTCAAATCGCTTCCGTAATAACAGCAGACAATTTTTTTACCCGATCTTTTTATTTTTTTTGCAAATCTGCAGTCCCTGAAAAAATCCATTCCGCCGTCAAAATGATAAACATCAAATCCGAGCAGGTCATACTCATTTATTGCTTTTTCGATTTTATTTTTATTGACAAAATCCCTGTAAACGAAATAGATACTCTCCGCAAAGTTGTAAGGTTTATAATACTTCAATTTATTTTCAGAATCTTTTGCTACATTACCCATATATTTATAATCACGCCATTTTTTCGCAGTACTTCCCGTCCGGAACGGAAGATTCAGACATATATCCTCATCGTATTCCATAGTATTTCTGAAAAAAGTCACAAGCCGGGAATAATAATTTTCGCTCCTGTGCATTCTCACAAAATCGATCGGCACACCGGCAAAGTTTTGAGGAGCGATATGTAAAATCTTTATTCCCTTCAATTTACACCGTTTTTATTTTTTCTTCTCTTTTCCGAATTAATTTCAATATGTTTCCCGAAAATATTTTTTCTTTTTCTGCCACAGGAAAAGGAAGAGAATCGATAACCGTAATATACATTTCAGGAAGTCCGAGATTATAATCACTGCCGAAGATAATTCTGTCCGTTCCTGCTATTTCCGCTACACGGCGGACAAAATCGAATTCTCTGATAGATTCCGTACCGAGATATACATTATTTAGTTTTCTTTCTTTAAGAGTATTGGCGCATTCAATATTCATAACCGGTGTACTTCCGCCCAGATGTGCTATTATTATATCAAGTTCCGGATGTTTTTCCGCAACATCCAGCGGGAAAACGAAACTCGACATCTGAACCCAGCCGCCTGCATGAACTATTACCGGAATTTTATTTTGTTCTGCAATTTTGAAATATTTTTCAAATGAATAATCAGTAATTCTTTTTCTGACAAGCGAAGGGTGAACTTTAAAGAAATGGATTTTATTAAGATTATCCTCCAAAAACTTATCCAGTTCCGCATCTTCAGGATTTAACCAGGCACAAAAGTAAAATTTGAAATCTTTCCGGTCATATGATTCATTAAGCAGTTTCAGATTCGGCTCCGCATCGGCAGGCATGCAAACTGCCGCATCGATTCCCGAGTTTTTCATAACCTCAACCGCCTGATTAACGGTAGTTTTGTAATTCAGGAATACTTCACCCCATTTTCCAATATGTACATGTCCGTCAATAATTTTCATTGATTAATTTATTTATTTTTATATTCGGTTCACAATGATATTTCGTATGTTTTTCTCAAATAGCCGTTAGCAAGATATTTCTTTTTAAACAGAAATAATCCTTCGTTCAAACGGTTGTTAACATCCGAAGTACCAATATCATAGTATTTATAAGAATTTTTTTTCGACCATTCTATAGTCTTAAAAAGTAAATATTCACTCACACCCTGATTCATAAAGGATTCATCATTGGCGAGATAAAAATTAAGAATAACATCACTGTTAACTTCGAACAAAACACAAATTCCGGCAATGATATCTTTTATAACCGCTGAAAATAATGATATTCTGTTACCCAGATTATTCTTAAGATATTTTAATTCCTCGAGTGAATGAGTGGGTCTTGTATTTTTCTGTATTCTGTTTTTTTCAAGCACGGAATAATAATTTTCCATTATGTCATCGTTAGGAAGTTTGTCATACAATATAATTTCTATGTTTCTTTCAGATTTCCGAATTGTTCTTTTTTTGGTTTCCGAGATTTTAGCAAATTCAAAATCTTTCAAATCTATAATATTGGTAATTGTAAAAGACGACACGGTAAATCCTTCCCTTAACAAAGCATAGTCATATTCTTCATCCTGATTTTTGCGGAACAGAAACGGAGGATTTCTGAGTATACAACGTCTGAAACCGTTTATTTTCAGATATTCTTTAAATTCTTTTAGAATGCCTATATAATCAACCGAATTTAATTTTGATTTCCATAAAAATCCGCCGAAGCTTACCCCGTCGCAGGAAACATAAACTTTTTCATTATTGATGACAGATTCATTACCGGTTACCACTGCTAGTATTTTATTGGAATCTTTTTGCCGGAATTTCAAATGATGCCATTTAATTTTTTTATTGAAATAATCGTTATAGGAAAGAAATTTTTCGTCATAAAATAAATTATACTGGTTTTTCAAAAATTCTTTCCACTGTAAATCATCTTTTATTTGAGTAGTTGTTATTTCTATCATATATTGTAACTATTTTTCGTACAGTTCATATCCGTGTGATTTAATCAACAAACGGTAATTATCAGGTATGAAATTTTTTGAGTCGGTATATTCTCCTCTGTTAATTTTATCTTTTTCCACAATAACGTTAAATCGTTTTTTCTCGTTTGATAAATAATTTCTGATGTTTTCCGTTCCGTTTTTTGTATCAAAAAAAATATAATTATAACCGCTGTTCCAATTTTCCAAACCTGCACCTTTAAAATAAAAATTAAACTGAGCATTATATCTGTAATTTGAACCGATGTAAATGATGTTAACATTTTTGTTTTGTCCGACGGTTTTTTCAATTTCATTTATCTTAAAAGTGTTATCCCAAGCCGGGATTTGAACCGCATAATAAACATTAATACCTAAAAAGAAAAGTAATATAAACGTTTTGTAAACCGTGCTTATATCTTTTTTTGACATATAGAATGAAATGACAACAGATAAAAATGCCAGAAATACTGCAATCATCATAAAATAAACAAACCCGACAGAAAATATTTCAATCGATTTGAGCATACTTCTGTAATCAAATGTTGCAAACCAAATTATATTAAACAAAGTAGTAAAAACTACGAGAAATTTTTCGAGTCTTGAAGTTTCTTTTAATTGTTTGACGTACTCTGCTGCAAGAACCGAGAATGGAGGGAGTATCATCAGAATATATGATTCCAGTTTTGTCCTGAATAACGAAATAATTATAAAACCGGAAACAAACCATATCCATAGAAAAATTTTTTTCCAATTGAGCCTGACAATGCTGCCGATATCTCTGAATAAAGAAATAAAGACAATAACAGAAAAAGGAATTACAGATAACAGGTAGTTAAAGTAAAAAAACAAACCTGTATTTTTAACATTATATTCCACTCCTTTAAAAGCACGCTCAAAAATATGGAAAGTAAAAAAATAATCGAGAAATTCATTGCCATGGGTGATTAACATATAGACATGCCAGGGCACGGAAATAAGTAGTCCGATGAAGAAAAACAAAAGAAAATCCCTAAATTTATAATTTATCTTTTGTCTTAAAAAAATCCATGCAATGAAAATAATCAGAGGGATGTAAATTCCTACAATAATTTTCGTCATCAGGCAGAGTCCGAAAAAAACTCCGGCGATTATATTATAAACAATTTTTCTGTTTTCAAGGTAAAGCAGAAAAAAATATACCGATATAATTACAAATGCAGTATAAGGTATATCGAATTGAAATCTTTTAGAGAAAACATTAAATACTATATTTCCCGAAAAAAGCACAGCTGAAAGAATACCTGTTCGATATTCAAACAGCATTGAACCTATCCTGAAGATAAAATAAACACATAATAAAGAAAAAATCAATGGAATTATCTTTAAAACCGCAGGATAGACACCGGTTATTAAAGTTACAAAATAGCCAATCCATATAAGAAGAGGCGGGTGCGAGCTGCTGTAAAACTTTCCGACTGAATGAAGAGTCTGGTCAATAAAATCACCGTTATAATGGATTGATAAAACTCTTACGGCATATAAACCTTCGTCCCAGGGTTGGATATCGGAGGTTAAAACGGAAGGTAATTTGACAAAAAAAATAAAAGCAAGAACAACAGATATTATAATTGCCGAATTCCTGTTATTATACGGGAATTCAAACATCCTTTGTATTAAGGTTTTTCTATCCCCGATTTTTTTATAACAATTAAATTAATAGTTAAAACTGACAGAGAAAATATGATTAATACCAAATGTATTGGTATGCGGAACGAAAGCATAGTCCAGGTTTACAGCTTTATATTTAATGCCTATTCCGGTCGTTAAAAATTTATTTTCATATCCGCTCTGGTATCCTGCTCTGAGAAAAACGAAATCTTTATATCCGCCCTCTACACCAACGTTCAAATGAAATTTTCCTCCGTTTAATACTTTAAATCCTTCAATAGCACCAAGTATCGAGAAATCATCTTTAGTATATAGATATCCGGTTCCCAATCTTATTAAAGTCGGCAATTTAGTACTTTTATTTCTTAATTCATTCATTGAACCTATATTTCCAATAAGAAAAGAGAAGTTGAGATTATCTTTGGAATAGCTTGTGCCGATATCAAAACTGACACCCGACGCTTCATCTATATAAATCTTTTCATACAGCAGTTTAGAGGTTACACCCAGTGAGAGATTAGTATATATTTCATAACTTGCCGCAAGAGACACAGAAATATTTTGTGAAGTAAATTTCTCAAGAGGAGGACCCGGAATCACTCTAACCTCGATATCACTTACACTTGCTTTCATCAGACCTACTCCAATTCCAAGTTTTCCGATTTTAAATTTTGTTGCAATAAAATCAGTAGTCAAGTCCTGCACACCGATATTATGCATAAAAATCAGGTTATTATTGACTCCGAATGTTAACCTTGCCGGGTTATAAATTATTGCTGTAGCATCATCTGCAATCGGGGAAAATGCATCACCCATTGCGATACCCCTTGCTCCTGCACCAAGTTTCAGAAAAGCCAGACCGGTGTTTGCGGCTCCGTCATTCTGTGAATTAGCAAATGATACAGTTAGTATGAGAATAATGCAAATTATTTTTAATTTCAGGTACATAAAACTATTTGAATTTAAAGATTAAACTAATATTTTGAAACGGGTCTTTTGTATACGGCTCGAGTTGAAAGACATAATCGAGACCAAGGTTTATATTTTCAGCAAAATTTCTGTGTATACCGATTCCGAGAGAGGGACGCAATTCTGCTCCGAAATCTTCCGGATTCAGACCTATTCTGTCAAGTCCTGCTCTTAACTTAATATTTTCAGTAATGTTAATTTCCCCTCCGATTTTTATATGATACTTTGTAGTTCTATTGCTCTTTTTGCCTGATTCCCTGTCTTCAAGTTTCGGGCTTATTATACTTTCAAATCCGAGAGAAACAATACCGTAATTTTTCGGAAGCAGGTATGACGCTCCCAAATCAAAAAGCACAGGAAATTTATCTTCGGTTGTGTTACCGTAACTGCTGTATATTTTCGAGGTTTCCCATCTGTATTTTGAGCCGATATCTCGAATGGCAAGCCCAATACTTAAATTATCCGTTGCTTTATAAACAGCTCCTATATCAAATCCTACGGTAGTAGATTTTATATCTTCATACAGTTTCGAATAATATAATTTCACCCCGACTCCGAGAGCAATGTTATGTTCGACCTGGAAACTCAGTCCGAGTAAAAACTGATTTTCATACGTTGAAATATAACCTGTTTGTTTTGTATCATTATCTCTTGCATCAATATCCGTAACCTGTGCATTAACCCATGCAACAGTAAGTCCTGCTGCACCGGATTTAAGGGACTGAAATTCGAATCTTTTATTAAAACTCACAAAGTTCAATTTTCTGTCAAGTGACATAAAAGTATAACCAATACCGACAATACCTTCCTGCTGAAAGCTGCTCAATGCAGGATTATAGTACCCGGAAACATCCCCGAATATATCTCCTGTTAAAGCATTTCCCATTGATAATCCTCTTGCACCGAATCCGATTCTCGAAAAACTTCCCGCATAACTTCCAATCTGGGAATAACAGATTTGTGTTATCAAAAAAATTACAACAATAAATATGAATCTTTTCAAATTCTGCTCCTTTTAAAAATTTACTGCAGCACTAAAATTTTTCCCCATTCGGGTTTATCGTTATCTATTTCAATTCTATAGAAATAAACACCGTTAGCCACCTGATATCCGTCATTATTTTTCCCGTCCCAGCTTGTATAAATTTCATCCGGAGTAATTCTGGTTGCATTTTGAATTAAAGTTCTGACCGGATTCATTCCGAAATCGAAAATTTTTATAGTAATCTTTGCAAGATTTTTACCGGTCTTATAGAAAATTCTTGTCATTTCATCATCAGGTGAAAAAGGGTTTGGCGCTGCATAGGTTTTTATATCCGAACTCAGATCTATAGGTGTAATTGCCCTGAATATTTTCCATTTTCCGGTCCATGGACTGCCCGTCTCTATTGTTCTTAACAATCCGTCAGCACTGCCGAAATAGAGCGTATCTCCGACATTACTTCCTGTATAGAACGAATTTGTTGTAAGTTTATCCTTTGTTGTTTCATCGTATATTAACGGCGGTTTAGACCAGGAAAAAGGTGTAGTAAAATAACTTCTCCACAACCCATCATTTGTTTGAGCATAAACGATTGAATCCTTCGAACTGATATTGTTCGGATAAATATTGGAAAGCGTATAACTCCAGTTCAATCCGCCGTTAGTCGTATAACTGATTGCGCTTACTTCATTAAGGTCTTCAGCTTTTCTTGTCGCAGCCCAAATAATCTGTTTTGTTCCGTATTCCTGAATATGGAAATTCACAACAAAATTTCCTGATACTCTGTTAACTCCGCTTCCCGAATTCTGGAAATTCCATTTCCTCCAGCTGACACCCCAGTCAGTCGAAACATTAATACCGTTTGCTGTTCCAACAAACAAAACCGAATCATTAACGGCTTCAACACTGAATGCTCTGTGGTTAAGATTATCTCTTGGATTTAATCCGAAAGTGTAACCTGTTCCGCCTGTGTAAATACTATCGAGAACATCAGGAGGAAGTAAAACTCTATGCCATGTCTGTCCGTAATCGGTTGATTTCCGCAATCCACCTGCAAAAGATGTTATCCAGATTATCTTCAAGCTTGTATCACATTTACACCGGGTTACTGCAATGTCATAACTCAAATTCTGCTGAGGAACTATTACCGGAAGTGCATAAAGAACATTACTGCCGTAAACAATCGAAGTATCGTTAATTCCGTCCATCGGCTGCGGATTGGAATTCCAGCTTTTGCCGTAATCTGTTGATACTTTTATTCCTGTTCCGGTCGGTACTGACTCGCCTCCAATGTCCGTTACAATTGCAGTTGCGGCAACAATTACATTATTATATACAATAAATCCTGAAACATCATCATTTCCAAAAGGCAATACGCCGAAATAATACTCGAAGTTTTTGAACCTGTCTCTTGTTCTCATTATCCCGCTTCCTGTCGCAAACCAAACGGTATCTCCGGAGTTGAATATATCGGTAATGAAATTACTAACAGGATATTTAGAAACAAACGGTGTAACCGGTGTAAATCCGTTTCTCTCCGGATAAGTGTTATAATATACTTTCTTATTGCTGAATACCTCTGTCAAAAACTTACTTAATTTATAATCCTTCCGGTTTTCAATATGCTGCGCATTAAGCGAAACAGAGAATAAAATCAATATTAATAATACAATTCTATAATTCATAATTAAGGTCTCACAAATTTTATACTGTCAATTATTTTATTGCTCAATAATCCGTTGTTATCGGATACCTGAAATTCATATCGGTAATATCCGAATGATGAATCTGCGGTCGAAGGAAATACAGGTGCTGTATAAACAAAATTACTGTCGTAATTGGGGGAATTCATCAAAAACTGACCGATGTAACTTCCTGTTGGTCTGTAAGCATCGAAATAAACTGAATTCAAATTACATATTCCCTGAGGGTCGGCTGCAGTTAAATATAAAGTCAAATCAATCTGACCTGTAACGGGTCTGACTACACTATCGGGAATAATCAGATTTCCGATTACCGGCGGCTGATTATTTAAATTAGTTACATAAAAACTCTTCGATATAAGGTTGCTGTATAATAAATTAACCGATTGAGCAAGATATTGAATTATGTAATTACCTGTCTCTCTACATGATAAATTTCTAATCACTGCGGAGTAAATATCATAATTGCCTGCACTATCCGAAGATGTCCCCGCATAGTTCATCATAAAATCTCCCGAAAGAGTATTGTTCTGTGAAAACACTTTACAGTTTACGGATAAAATTGCATCAATACATCTGACTTTAACTGTTGTTACCAGAAAAGTATCGATAACGGACGCTTGAACAACCACAGAATCTCTTGAATTCTGAGCCCCGAACACTTCGGGAGAGTTATATGACGGGTCAATTACCGTATCATCTTTTTTCTCACAGGAAAACATAATTAACATTAATGCACATAATATGCATATCAAGGAGAAATATTTTTTCATTTTTTCTGATATCATTTTAAATATACCATTCTTTTTATTGCATTGTAACTTTCGGTTTCCAATCTGTAAAAATAAATACCGCTCGATAATCCTGAAGCATCGAATTCCGTTTCATAGACACCTGTATTCAATTTTCCGTTAATGAGAGTTGTTATTTTTTTACCAAGAATGTCAAAAACAGACAGTTTGACATTCGTATTGCTGTATATTTCAAATTTGATTTTTGTGGTCGGATTAAAAGGATTCGGATAATTCTGATGTAAAATAAAGCTTCCCGGTACGACGGAAGAAACATTCATTATACCGAGCGGATGACCGCTCGATTCTTTGTATCTCTGATGAAATTCCTGATAAAATAAATTTGCTATTCTCGGACTGTTAAATATCAGGATGCTTTCGTCATTATATAAATTAGATTTAGTTGTCCACTCGTAACTGCCTGTTACCAATTTCGGATAATGATTTGAAAAATTTGCATCTTTTATGAGATATTTGTGATAGAGGAGACCCTGAGTTGAATCAATCCAAACATCAGCCCATTGTTTCATATTCATATAAACCCCGTAACCCGATTGTGATAAATCAAAAATTCCTGCAATAGGTGATATATAATTTCTTTTTTCGAACATATAATTTTTAAGCCGCTCCGAAGTAAAGTTATAAATACAGAAATTTAAAGTTTTATTTGTTTCTTCTATAATATTTCCTATTCGTTTTTCCAAGCTGTCCGATGGAGCAAAGTATAGTTCTACCATTGTACCATGTATATCAACCAGATGCGGAACGTTATCTGTTTTAGCACTACCGAATTTTGAAATCGCAGTATCCGGATAATTCGTATGAGAACCCCACATTTCTTCAAATTCCCTTGTAAATATATGCGCAATCGTTCTTTCCTGTATCTCTAATGCATTATTCTTATCCTGATGAAGAGAATTATCCGTAACATCTGCCGAACCAAGCCATAAATAGACTCTGTCACTCGAACAGTAAACCCGAGCATCGAATATCCAAAACTGATTATGCATTGACCGTCCGTTTGCAGTGTCGTAATTTCGCTTTATAAACGGTATCTGATTAATTGTAAACGAATCAAGCCAGTTCTGTCCGATACGGGAATCCGTAATAATTCTTAAGCTTACATTTCTTCTTTTTGCTTTCAGTACTGAAGCAAAAACATTGTCAATGTTAAAATCAAAAATACAGGCATCAATACCATAGTTTGCACTGTCAATTCTGTTATTAAGTTTCTCTTCAAGGTCAACATTTCCCTGTGCCTTTTCTCCGTTACTCACAGATGTATCAACCGAACCCGAAAACCAGACATTAATAACTCCCGGTGTAATACTTTTTGTAGCAAACATATTATTCGATACTATTGAAGTTCCACCTGCGCCGGTCGAAGAAACTTCGAATAAATACAACTCTGATGTCATCAGGTAATTTAAAGTAACAGAATGAATTGTATCAGCAACCGGGCTGTAAACTGAGTCCGTATAAATTACAGGCTGGTAATTAGAATCGGATTTCATCCATCTGACTTTTGAATCAGCAGGAAAATTAGTTTTCCAGTTTATTGTTACATCATAATGGTTAATATTGGAATATGAAATATCCGAAATAACCGGAGGGTCATATTGTGTGTTTCCGAAGATAAAAATTGTTAATGCAATAATTAAAAGAAATGAAAGAGTTATTTTCATCAATTGTATTCTTAAATTCTTATTGACCTAACTACCGCTTCGATAATCGGTTTATATTCTTCAAAAAATTCTTCTTTGACATCCGCCTCCACATATAATTTCTGCTGGTCTTTGCCCGGTTCCTGAAAACCAAAGACAAAAAAAGTATACTTTGTTTTTCCGGCTAAGGTTATCGGTTCTTTGAAAAATGTTGTCATACTGGTATCAAGCATTCTGAAACTGCTTTTAAAATCTTCTTTGTTGAATCCTTTTGCCGTATTATCGAGATAAATAAACAGAACCATTTTAGTTTCAGGTCTAACAGTATCGGCTATATAAACACCTTCAAATTCAACTTGCTGTTTGTTAATTTCTCTTGAATCGACAAGTTTCCACGATTTTGGGAAAAAGAGTCTCAGGGGAATTCCTTCTTTATCCAGATTTTCTCTTAAGGAGTCAGGAATAACACTAAGACCAAGCCCTGTCGTATCGAATCCCAGTATTTCTGCAGTAATTTTCATTAATGAATCCTGTGAGTTTGCTGTTTGATTTGTTACTTCTGTAACAGATGTGGTATCTCTTTTAGGTATATCAATCCTGGGCCTTGTAATTATATTTCTTTTAGGTATGTTTCTGGGCGTAAAATTCGAAGGGTCTTTTTTTAATTTTTCTTCAGGAGGTTTAATAGGGTCATGTACTTCTTTTTCCTGTAAATTCGATTTAAGGTCAGGGATATCCTGAATTACGATTAATCTAGTCGGTTTCTTTTCAACATTATTTTCTTCTTTTTTTAAAGATAAATGAAGAATAAAAACTGTAAGTAAAGTAATTGCAATAGATATTGAAAACCCTATTTTTAAATTTCTTTTATATAACTTTCTAAACAGGTTATAAGGATTTTTTCTTCCCAGCTTTTCTTCTAAAATTTCTTCAGGGGTCTTATAATGGTTTTCTGTTATATATTCAGAATCAACTTCACTTGCTACGGGTTCTTTTCCCAAATTTACAATATCCGAATCACCTTTTATCTTTTCCGTACCTCCGATATAATTATATGAAAGGATTTCTTTGTGAGTGGGTTTTACGGCAACCGTTATTTCTATTTCTTTGTTTTTACTGTCTTTTACAGGCTGAATTACTATTTTGTTTGATTCGGATACATCCCTTTCATTTTCATCTCCTGTTTTTGATTTAAAGGTATAATCCAGTTCCACCTCACTGTCAGAGGGAATTCTTACTCTCAACAAATTTTCATCTACCAGACTGATTTCGTAGTTGCTTTCTTTATTTCTCAAATCTTTACGATGCTCAACAAAAAGTTCTGATTTATCAGTTTCTTCCGACCCGTCAGACTCTTCAGTCATATCATCATTCTTCTGATAATCGTTACTACGGATTTGCAGTTTTTCATTGACTTTGGTTAATTCAGAGTCTGTTGTGTGCATCTGCTCATCCGTATTCTGCAAATTATCTGTATTTACATCCGGTACGTTATCTGTTTTATTATTCATTTCTGCTGAATTATCACCGATTATATCATCTTCGGGGAAATAGTTATCATCTTTGAAATTCTCAGTATTGTTGTCTTTATTATTATATTTATTTTCTGTGGAGTCAGACATTTTTATTATAAACTATAAATTTAAACATTTAAATCATTATATTAAATCCATATCATTATATACTTTATGGATTTGTTATCACATCTGTCCAAAATAACTTACTAAAGATTATAAAAAAATTCCTGAAAAATTAGATTAAAAACCATATTTTTATATTTTACAAAATAAATATAT
>VGWA01000023.1 GCA_016873795.1 Ignavibacteria bacterium | reverse complement strand
CGAGTTTTTCCAAGCTCCTTGCTACTCCATAACTGCAAGCAACTGAGTATTCAAAATATTTATTATAAATCAATGCTCCGATTATCGGTATTGTCTTACTCTCATTATGTCTGTAAGCGATATTAATGAAAGATTGTTTATATTTTTTTTTTAGTTTAACTGCTGTTTTTCGTTCCAGAGAGTGATTGGAAATTACAACATCAGGTTTGTATGAAAGGTAAAGTATTTCTAATGAATTGAAGAGCTCATTTTCATTAACTTCCGAATCTAATTCTACAAAATCGAGGTCTGATATCTTTGCTCTTTGTGAAGTCAGTGATTTTTTAGTACAGATAAATTTTACCGGATATCCTGAATTTTGTAATAATACTGATGCCAGGAGAGCCATTTTAGCACTTCCTGCGTATCCTTCGCCAAAGCATATCTGAAGAATTTTCGGTTTCACTTTTTATATTTTTTTTGCATATCGCTCATTCTATCCCAGAAACTTTTTTTTGCTTCCTTTATAGTTCTCGGGCGGGTTGTTTGCGTTGTCATTTTTGCGGCTTCCGGTAATTCAGGCAGCGGCTTTTTAATTTTTGTCTGGTAATATTGCTGGGCGATAGAAAGCAGATTAAACATAAAGTAATATAAATTTAATCCCGAAGGCAGCGTATAGAAAAGGAGGGTAAACATTATCGGCATCATATAAGTAAGCATCTTTTGCTTTGGGTCAACAGTTGTCATCTTTTGCTGAATAAACATTGTGATACCCATTAGTGTTGCCAATCCCGCTATCTGGTCAATACCGAACAATGGAATTTTAAAAGGTAATGTAAATATGACATCAGGAACAGATAAATCCTTAATCCACCAGATAAAAGGCTGTTGTCGTAACTCAATAGTACTGCTAAAAACTCTGAATAAAGCATATAATATCGGCAGCTGAATCAACATCGGTAAACAGCCACCTGCAGGATTAATTTTTTCTTTTCTGTAGAGTTCCATTATGGCTTGATTTTGTTTTGATGGATCATCCTTATATTTTTCTCTGATTTCAGTCATTTTCGGATTAAGCTGACCCATTTTCTTCATCGATTCCATCTGCTTTTTCATCAAAGGATTAAGAAGAATTTTCATTGCGATTGCAAACACAATAATTACCAATCCATAGTTTGGAATAAAACTATGCAGAAAATAAAAGAAAGGCAGAATTACATAGATAGCAATTGGTCTGACTATAAAATCAAGCGGAAAACGCATAGTCTTTTCCAGATCCATATTATAAGAACTTAAAATCTTGTAATCCATAGGAGCCAGTAAAATCTTGAAATCTGCAGTATCTATTTTATCATTTCTGATGTCCATTTTAAGGGCTATGGAGTAATTTTCCTTAAAGCCCTTATCAGGTAATAAGATTTTATTACCTTCCAAATAAGCACCGTCGGATTTTCTGCTAAACGGTATCAAAAATACACCAAAGTATTTGTTTCTGGAAGAAACATAATCGGTTGTGCCGTTAATGTCTTTTTTTTCTCCAAAATAAGATTTTGCAGTATCGTTAGGAGTGGTTACGTCAAAATCGAGAAACTCAGTACCACTGTATGCATAAGCTTCGGAATAATTGCTTTCGTCGTCACTGCGGTATTCAGTGAGGTTCAGTGAAGAACTCCATAACACCTGATATTTATTATCATTTATAAATTTATTTGAATTTTGTAAAGAATACAACACATCAAATTCATATGAATCTGGTATAAAAGAATAAGTAATTGTAATTTTTTGTGTGCTGTCTTCTGATAAAATCAATTCATATCTTAATTTAAAATCTTTATCAGTCAAAATATCAACCGTATCTTCGGGATTATAATTACAATTAAAATACAAATCTCTTGTATCTATCAGTTTACCGTCTTTGGAAGTAAAAAGAAGGGAGAGTTCTTTTTTCTTCTTCCAGTCCACAAGCTGAACAGGTTCACCGTTCCATTGTTTAAATTCCACCGGATAAAACCTCATCATTGCCGCACCGTAATTCGTAAATTGAAGATTAGACAACCCGTTTTTAATGAATATATTTTTTTCCGGAAATTTATCAGAATCATTCAGTTTATAAGAATATTTATAGAAAACGGAACCTAAGGTGTTCTTCAGATAATTATCTGCTGAATCGGTTGCGGCTGATGATATTGTATCTCTTTTTACTTTTTCAGTTATTTTTACAGTATCTTTTTCGACAGATTTTTTAACAGTATCAGTTAATTTAAATATAGAATCAGATAAATATTGTTGTCTTTTCTGTTCTTCGAGTTTTTTCTGCTGTACCTGAGAAGAGTAAATCAGCCACCCAACGAGAATTATACCGATAATAACGAATGCTAAAACAGATCTTTTATCCATAATGTAGTTGTTAAATTATTAAGGGACAGGGTCAAAACCTCCTTTATTAAAAGGATTACATTTAATAATTCTTTTAAATGTAAGATATGTACCTTTGAAAAAGCCGTATTTTTTATAAGACTCAATACCATATTCAGAACACGAAGGAAAAAATCTACAAGAACTCGGCAAATAAGGTGATATTGTTAATTTATACATTTTAATAAAAAATATGGGGATTTCACGAAGCATTATTTACATAGTTAAAGACTTTACGAAGTAATATTTTCATATCGTTATTTATTTCTTCGAACACGTGAATTTTTTTTTGAGAAATTGCATAAAAACCTGCACACGGCATAATTATCAGATTCAAATTCATATTTAATATTTTTTTTAATATCATGTTTCTATTTAGTCTGTATGTTTCTCTTAGTAACCTTTTAATTCTGTTTCTTGTCACAGCTTTTTTAATTTTTTTACTCGATACAACAAAGCCCACCTTAAAATTTATTGAGTGTGGGCTTTCTGATTTTTTTCCCCGTGCTGAATCAAAATTAACGTAAGCAGCAAGCAATTCTGATTTTATACAATGAGAATTTTCAAAAATATCCGAAAACTTCCGAAATCCTTTAATGATTTCCGATTTGCTAAGTTTATTTTCGTAAAGAACATCATTAATACTCATTTATTATTTTACTTTTTTCTCGTAAATTCATCACTTACAGTCAATCTTTTTCTTCCTTTTTTTCTTCTGTTCGCCAAAACTTTTCTGCCGTTTTTTGAAGACATCCTTTCACGAAATCCGTGTTTATTTTTTCTTTTCCTGTTACTCGGTTGATAAGTTCTTTTCATTATTCAAAATTAATTTTTAGCAAGTAAGATACTCAAATTACTAAATAATAACAAGTTAATAAATCATCTCTTTAACTCATTTTTCAGCCCTGATTTTCTTTGTTGTTTGTTTTTATAATATAGCAGAAACAAACCCATTATTATTATTATTATTGATATAATCTGAGCTTGTGTAATACCCAAAGTATATTGTTCAGACATTTTTGTAATATCAAAAATTCTCGGATTATTTCTGAAAAATTCTATTATAAATCTTGACGTACCGATTAAAATAAGATACATATAAAATAACTGTCCGTAATACTTAATATGTTTTCTTTTTCTCCACAAAACAAGAAATATAATAACGGAAAAAAGCAGTTCAAAAAGAGGAGTAGGCAAAGCAAGTTGTGGAGGTGTTGTAGGATAGATACCTTTACTGTAATCGCATCCGAGAAATTCAAGTGAAGTATTATTAACAATAATACCATAACAACCATCACCGGACAGATGGCATCCGATTCTTGCAACACCGTATCCCAGTGCAGCAGCTGGGGAGAGTAAATCGAACATATGTAATATAGAAATCTTTTTTATCTTACAGTAAATATATATCAATATAATAGCAAGAATCAATCCACCGTAAAACGTTAATCCGGATGGTGAAAAAAGAACATCTTTTGACAAAAGAGATTTAAAAGGGAGGCCTCTACCGAAATTCCATTCTTCTATTATATAAAAAATCTTTCCACCGATTAATCCACCGATAGCGCCGAGAAAAGTAATTACAATTCCATGCGTTTCGTCAATCTTAACCCTTTTTAACTCTCTGGAAAGTATATATGTACCAACGAGGAATGCCAAACCAAGCATTAATCCGTAGCTATGAACGGTCAGCGGTCCGATTTTAAAAAGTTCAGGATACATAATTTATACAATAATTAATTTAATAAAACGCTTCGGGCTCTGGCTGATTAATTTAATATTTTTAGGATTAATTTTAATTCTGAATATATTTTTATTTGCTCTCTTCTTGGTAAGGACAATAATATATTCCGAATTCTTAAAATTTAAAAGTTTATATTGATATGCTGCAAAACCGGATTTTGAAAGCGAAAGAATGGGAGCTGATAATCCTTCAATATTAAAATGAATCTCATTTTTATCGGCAAGGATTTTTTCTTTTACATTTATTTTATAAATAAAAAATTCGAATACTTTTACTGTACGGAAATCGAAAAGTAAATAGTATTTTTTTAAGACAGAATCGAATTCTCTGCTTAAATGTAATTCATATTCAAAATCGAGTTTATCCGGTCTTACCTGTTTTGTTCTCATTAATTAAAAAGTTATTAATATTATTTATGTTAATTTCAGTTTGATTACCGTCTGACATTTTTTTCATTAAAATCTTCCCGGAATCAAGTTCGTTATTTCCTATTACAGCTGTATATGCAGCGTTAATTTTATTTGCTTCTTTCATTTGAGATTTAATACTTCTGTTCAAATAATCCATTTCACATTTAAATCCTGATTTTCTCAACTCGTAAATAAGATTCAGAGCAAAAACACTTGCTTTATTACCTGAAGTAACTATATATAAAATGCATTTATTTTCTTCGGGAATACAATACTCATATTTTTCCATCAATGAAAAAAATCTTTCAAATCCGCAGGCAAATCCTATTGCGGGGGTCGGTTTTCCTCCAAGTTGTTTTGTCAGTAAATCATATCGTCCTCCGCCGAAAATGGCATCCTGAGCACCAAGTTCATCGGATACAATTTCGAAAGTCGTCGATGTATAATAATCCAGACCCCTCACAAGAAAATAATCGATTTCATAACTGATACCTAAACCGGATAAAAGACTTTGTACTTGTTCAAAATTCTTTATCGTACTTTGTTCAAGATAATCATAAAGGCGAGGTGCGTTTTCTATAATTTTTCTGTCTTCCGTCATTTTAGAATCAAGTATTCTCAGAGGATTTTTTTGTAATCTTTTTTTGCTGTCTCCGCTTAAATCGTTTTTAAATTTATTTAAATAGTTAAAAAGTTTTTCTAAGTATTTTTTTCTTTCGTCAGGTGTCCCGATATTGTTTAACTTTATTTTATAATTCCTGATCTGGAATTCCGACAAAATAAAAGCCGCCAGAACAATCATTTCTGCATCAATAAAAGGCTCAGAGCTGCCTATTGCTTCAGCACCAAACTGCGAAAACTCCCTAAATCTTCCTGCCTGCGGTCTTTCGTATCTGTACATGTTTGAAATATAATACAGTTTAATCAACGGTGATTGATTATATAAACCATTTTCCAGATAAGCTCTTATTACCGGGGCAGTCATTTCAGGTTTCAGAGAATACTGACTATTGTTAAATGTAAACATTTCTTTTGATACAATATCCGTATTTTCTCCTATACTTCTCTTAAAAAGTAAAGTATATTCGAATGTCGGAGTTCTGATTTCCCTATAATTGAATAAATCAAATATTTCTCTGATTTTACTCTCTGCATAGACCCTGCTGAAAGCTTTTTCAGGCAATAAATCATATGTTCCTTTTGGTTTTTGTATAATCATAATATTCAATAAATTTTAAAAATACTTAACCTTAAGATTAATTTAAAGTTGAAAAAATACCTTTTTTTTGAGTTTAGAATGAATTTATTAACATATATATTGATAAAATATAACTTGTTTTTTAATAAAAAATTATAAAATTATGGATAAGAATGTTTTAAGAGAAAAATTTTACGATAGGCATATCGGACCTGACGATAATGACATAGAAAAGATGCTTGATGTAATAGGCGTATCATCTTTACAAGAATTGATTGAACAAACAATACCGAAGGATATTTTTTTGAAAAAAAGATTAAATTTAGGAATGGGATTAAGTGAAAACGATTTTCTACAATATATAAGAGATATAGCATCAAAAAACAAAATTTTCAAAACATACATAGGTATGGGATATCATCCGGTTATCACACCTCCGGCAATAATAAGAAACATTTTAGAAAATCCGGGATGGTACACACAATATACCCCATACCAGGCTGAGATTTCACAGGGCAGATTAGAAGCACTGATAAATTTCCAAACTTTAGTTTCGGATATGACAGGTATGAAAATTGCAAATGCTTCATTACTTGATGAAAGTACCGCTGCAGCAGAAGCAATGACAATGTGTCATAATCTCAGGAAAGGAAACAAGTTAAAATCAGAAAAAATTTTTATATCAGATGAATGTTTTCCGCAGACAATCGATGTTATAAGAACCAGAGCTGTACCAACTGGCATTGAAGTAGAAACAGGTAATGTTCACAACAAAGTATTAAAAGAAGATATTTTTGCAATACTTGTACAATATCCGACTTCCGACGGTGAAATTATCGATTATCAGGAACTATTCGAACAAGCAAAATCAAAGGACATTTTTATTATTACAGCAGCAGACTTGTTATCTCTGGCATTGCTTAAACCGCCGGGAGAAATGGGAGCAGATATTGTTATTGGATCAACTCAGCGATTCGGTGTACCAATGAGTTTTGGCGGACCGCACGCAGCATATTTCGCTACGAGAGATGAATACAAAAGACATTTACCGGGAAGAATTATTGGAGTATCAATTGATGCTCAGGGAAATACCGCATATCGTATGGCATTGCAGACCAGGGAACAGCATATAAGGCGTGAAAAAGCTACAAGTAACATTTGTACGGCGCAGGTATTACTTGCTATCATCGCAGGAATGTATGCAGTATATCACGGAGCAGAAGGAATAAAAAAGATTGCACAAAGAATAAAATGTCAGACCGAGACACTGAATAAAAAATTAAAATCAGCAGGTTACAATCAGGTGAATAAAGAATTTTTTGACACTTTAAAAATTGTAATTGACACAAAGGAAAAAATTAATGAAATCAGGAATAAAGCAGAATTGAAATATGTAAACTTCAGATACGGAAAAAACTTTATAGGAATATCACTTAATGAAAAAACCAAAGCAGAAGAAATATCAGAAATTTTATCTATTTTTACAGACAAAATATATCCGGCACATGACATCGAAAATGAAATCATGACATGTAAGTGCACTTTTAATGAAAAACTAAAAAGAACGTCTGCTTATTTACAACATCCGGTTTTCAAAAAATACCGTTCAGAAACAGATTTATTGAGATATCTTAAGAGTCTTGAAAATAAAGATTTGTCTTTAACCAGTTCAATGATTCCACTGGGTTCATGTACAATGAAATTAAACGCAGCTGCCGAGATGATGGGCATTACTTATCCCGAATTTACCGAAATACATCCTTTTGCACCTGTAGACCAGGTAAGAGGATATATGGAAATAATTGAAAAATTAGAGAAGGATTTATCGGAGATAACAGGTTTTTCCGGTGTTTCCTTACAACCAAATTCCGGCGCTCAAGGTGAGTTTACTGGCTTAATGGTAATCAGACAATATCATATAAGCCGAGGCGATAAACAAAGAAATGTTGTCCTTATACCTTCATCCGCACATGGAACAAATCCTGCAAGTGCTGTAATGGCAGGTATGGAAGTGTCTGTTGTAAACTGTGATGAAAAAGGAAACATAGACATCGATGACTTAAAGAAGAAGACACAGGAAAAAAAAGAAAAACTGGCAGCACTAATGGTTACATATCCGTCTACACACGGCGTTTTTGAAGAGAACATAAAAGAAATAATAGAAACTGTGCACAATTGCGGAGGACAGGTTTATATGGACGGAGCAAATATGAATGCACAGGTTGGATTGACAAGTCCATTTGAAATAGGAGCTGACGTATGTCATTTAAATCTACATAAAACATTTGCAATACCTCACGGTGGAGGAGGTCCCGGGGTAGGACCGATAGCAGTAGCAAAACATCTGGTAAAATTCCTACCCGGTCATCCTGTTATTAACATTGGTACAGAAGAATCAATAACAGCCGTATCTTCCGCTCCATTCGGCAGTGCCGGAGTAATTTTAATATCTCTTAGTTATATCATGATGATGGGAGAAGAAGGTTTGAGAAAAGCTACTGAAACAGCAATATTAAATGCAAATTATATCAAGAGCCGTTTAGAAAAATATTATAAAGTTTTGTATACAGGTGAAAAGGGAAGAGTAGCACATGAATTGATTTTTGATATGAGGGATTTCAAACATTCTACCAACATAGAAGTAGTAGATATTGCAAAAAGATTAATGGATTACGGCTTACATGCTCCGACAGTATCCTTTCCGGTACCAGGAACATTAATGGTGGAACCGACAGAAAGCGAACCTTTGAAGGAACTTGACAGATTTTGTGAAGCAATGATATCTATAAGAAAAGAAATAGAAGAAATTGAAACCGGCAAAGCAGATAAGAATAATAATATCTTAAAAAACTCACCTCATACAGCTATTGTAGTTTGTTCAGATGAATGGAATTATCCATATTCAAGAATGAAAGCCGCTTATCCCGCAGAGGGACTGAAAAGTATAAAATTCTGGCCAAGCGTTTCCAGAATCAATGATGCATACGGAGATAGGAATCTGATATGTACATGTCCTGATACTTCTGACTTCAACAAATGATATATTACAGATATATATACATATTACATGCAGATACTTAAAGTATTTTATAGGATTTACAATGCACGTTAGTTTAAAACTTAAAATAATATTTTCAGCTATAATTTTCTTGTTTCCTTTTCTAATATACTTATATACATTATCTCCTGATGTGACATTTATCGATTCAGGAGAGCTTGCGACAGCTTGTCTGGTCCTTGGAACAGCACATCCTACAGGTTATCCGTTTTTTACCGTACTGGGAAAAATTTTCTCTTTTTTACCAGTAGGAGAATACATATACCGTTTAAATTTAATGGCTGCAATAACAACATCCTGCTCGCTTGTTGTATTTTTCTTTCTTTTGATATATTTATTTGAATATTTATATTTAACAAGTCAGAAAGATAAAAGCAAGACCAACATTTCTGCCACATTAATTTATCTGAGTTCTTTTACTGCAACATTAACGCTTGCATTCTCGAAAACATTTTGGAGTATTTCGAATTCAATAGAGGTCTATTCATTACATATACTTTTAATTACATTGATAATTTTTACTTTTCTCAGGGCGGGTTTGAGAACTGACAAAAGGAAAGAAGTATTTTACATCTTATTTGCATATTTACTGGGTCTCAGTTTTACCAATCACATGTCTACATTATTTTTAAGTTTAGGTTTAATTTATTTTTATTTTGCGATAAACGGATTTAATGAAGTCACATTTAAAAGGTTGTTAATATTAATTATACCCTTTTTAGCAGGTTTATCTTTTTATATATATCTTCCTATCAGAGGAGATAATCCTATAATAAATTGGGGAAATCCTGTGACACTGGAAAACTTTTACAGGCATGTTACAGGTAAACAGTTCAGTGTCTGGATGTTCAGTTCATTCGAAATCACAAAAAAGCAGTTTAATTACTTTATATCGGCATATCCGAAAGAGTTTTTATATTTCCCCCTAATTCTGTCAGTTTTAGGACTTTTTGAATTATTTTCAAGAAACAAAAAAATTGCATTTTTTACCATAATATTATTCATATTCAACATTTTATATGCGATTAACTATGATATATACGATATAGATACATATTTTTTACTTACATATATAGTAAACTGCTTCTGGATAGGTTTCGGAATAATTTTCATTTTCGGCAGATTAAAAATTAATTCCAAGATATCATATATAATGTTGTTAATTCCTCTGATACTGTTATTTTTTAATTTCGATAAAAACAACGAGCGGGAAAACTTTTATGTTCGAGATTATACAAACAATGTATTTAATTCCGCCAGACCTTACTCATTGATAATTTCAACTCAATGGGATTTTTTTGTTTCCGCGTCTTTATATTATCAAAACATTAAAAACGTAAGACCGGATGTGATAGTAATAGATAAAGAGCTTTTGAGGAAGAGCTGGTACCTTAAACATGTAGAAGAATATTATCCAGTAATATATAACAGAAGCAGAAATGAATTCGAAACATTCAAAACTGAATTAATCAAATTTGAAAAATACACAGATAAATATACAAAACCCGTAACAAATTCGGATTTTGTTGAGCTTAAAAAAATCCAAGAAGCATTTAAAAATCTATTAAACAGCTTTGTATACAAAAACCAGGATTTAAATATATATGTAACAAGCGAGATAGAATTTCCTGAGATGCAAACACAGGTATCGGAAAAATTTGCACTTGATTATTTCAGAGTACCTGAGGGAGTTTTAATAAGACTCACAAACATTCCCGTTTTTGATTCTTTATATACACCACCTGAATACAGTTTCCAAATCACTCATGCTACAGATTACCACAGGAAATTTATAATGGAACAATACTATTTATCATATATGAACAGGGCAAATTATTTAATGAATTACTCAAAGTTAGACGAAGCAGAGACTTATATAAACAAGGGATTACCACTTATATCACCCGATTCAAAAAACGATGACAGAAAAAAGATGGCTGACAATCTTTTAAAGAAATTAAGAGAATTAAGAGAATTACAAAGAAAGAATCAATAAAATAGACTGATATATAAAGAATGTCAATAAAAAATTCAACATTATTAATTGCTGCATTATTAACATTATTGATATTTTTCACTACAAGGGCAAATGGGGAAAATCTTTCTGACACTACCTTAAAAAACGTAAAAAGGATTGTGGGGAAAATAATTGTTGTCGGTAATGAAATAACGGATGAAGATATAATAACCAGGGAATTAGAGACAAAGACAGGAGACAGCTTAGATTTATCAATATTACAGGAAGATTTAAACAGATTAGCAAATCTGCAATTATTTCAGAAAATAGAAATTTTTCCGGGAGAGAGAAGTAAAGATACAATAGATATCATAATTAGTGTTGTTGAAAGTTTTTACATACTTCCCATTCCACAGGCAGGGTTTCAAGGCGGTAACTTAAAAAGGTTTTGGGCAGGATTGAACACAAAATGGCGAAATTTCGCTGGAAGAAACATAACATTAGGTCTAAATTTCGGAATAGGATTTGAACCATTTGTATCTTTTTCCTACACAAATCCATGGATAGGGAAGAACCTGCATTTATTTACATCGCTGGATGTGAGTTATTCAAAAAAAGTCAATAAAAGTATATCCACATCAAACATAGAACAAACACAAATTAATAAAGATGACCTTGCCGAATTTGATTTAAACAATTATGCGGGAAGTTTAACGATTGGAAAATTTTTCGGAAGATATATATCAATAGCAGAATCTTTTGCATATAATGTAATTACTACATCAAGTCATATGCCCGGTTCAACAATATCGACAACAGGAAAAGACAGATACGCAACTCTTGAAACTACATTTAATTTTGACAACAGGGATATTATATCATATTCAACTCACGGAACGTATTTAAACGGAAAATATATAAAATACGGAATATTTAACAAGGACATAAACTTTAACAGAATAAGAGTAGATGCCAGAAAATTTATTCCGATAAAATTAGCCAGAAATTACAGTATTGTTTTGTGTTCAAGATTGTATTCCTCACTTGCATTCGGAGGAAATATTCCGAACTATTTATTTGAAAACTTCGGATTCAGCAAAGTACTGCGCGGCTGGGACGATTACGTGATAGATGGAGAAAATTTACTTGGCAATTTTAATGAAATCAGAATTCCTGTTATAAAACCATTCATCATTGAAGGAAAAGACCACTTTGTTATTAAGAAACTGCCGTTATTAAAAGATATTGTTTACAGATACGGATTATATTTGACATTATTCTATGACGTCGGAGGTGTCTGGAATAAAACTGACAATATAAAGTATACAAGATTTAAAAGCGGTTACGGAATCGGACTGAATTTACTGCTGCCGATGGATTTTATTTTCAGAATAGACATGGCATTCAGACATGTAGAATCAAAATATAAGACCAATTTTGTATATTCCTTAGAAGCATCTTTTTAAAAAAAGTATGGAATATTACTACACGCATAAATCAAATATAAAAGATGATGAATTAATCATCGATGAAATAGAATATGAACATTTATCAAAAGTGTTGAGGAAGAAATCAGGTGACAGAATCACTGTAACAGACGGCGAACTCGGGATATTCGAATGCATAATAAAATCATTTACAAATAAAAAGATTTATTGTATAATTACAAAAAAAAAACATGATTTATACGAGCCGCAAATTAATATAACATTATTTTTATCACTGCTTAAAAATCAGGACAGATTTGAATTTGCAGTGGAAAAAGCAGTAGAAATAGGAGTAAAAAGGATTTTTGCGATTAGTACGGCTCATACTGTAAAATCCGGTATACTTTCAAATGAGAAAATGAAAAGAATAGAAAAAATTATTATCAGGGCGATGGGTCAGTCGATGAGATGTTTTCTTCCTTCTTTTTACAACACTGTTTCGCTCAATAATATAAATAAAATAACAAGAGATTACGATTATAAGATTATGATGTATGAACATTCAGATATTAAAAATAGATTTGATTATTTTAAACAAAATTCTAATATTGCTTTATTGATAGGACCGGAAGGCGGATTTTCTGAAAAGGAAATTACATATTTAATCGATACAGGATGGGCTACGTTTTCATTAGGCAATAGAAAGTTAAGATCTGAAACTGCTGCAATAATCTCCTTGTTTGAAATAATAAACAGAATTATTAAATAAAATAAAATATCATGAAAAACAAAATTTTAATTTTAATCTTATTAATTACCGTTTTAATACTACCCGTAAAATCAAATGCACAATTTGACAAGATAATACTGCAATTCGGGATAGGAATAGCACAACCTATGGGGGATATGAAAGGTACGTTTTATGAATATAAAATTCTGCCGGAAAAACCGGGTTTGGGAGAACTAATTTTTGTGAATAAAGATTTAATTACTCAGAATTACGGAGCAAAGACAGGTTTGGATTTTAATGGAAATATAAAAATTAATTTCGATAAATACGGCATTGTAAGGGGAGTGGGTTACATTTCATTTACATCATTTAACACTTTCGAAGCGTCGCAAAATGCTAATATGGGAATATTAATCAGAAATCCATCGACTCTGCTGGTTGATACTACATTTACAGGAATTTCTTTATCTTACACATTCCGTAATTTCGGATTGGGTTTTGGACTTGAAATTGCTCCGACTTCATTTACGAATTTTGCTACGCCGTTTTTCGGTGCAAATTTTGCAATTAACATACTCGGCGGAGAACTGTCAAGAGCCGAAGGGAGAGACACAAATAAAATTACTTTCGGTTCTGAATTAAGATTAGGAGTAAATTTCAATGCCGGATTAGAATTCAAGGTTTCAAAACAAATAGGAATAGTAGCTGGAGTAAAATATGAACTTGCAAATTTGCTTCTTAAGTCAAGCGGTAGGAGTTTAAGCGACAGGCTTGAATGGGGGAAAACAAACGCTCCTATAAATGACGACGGCGGAACAATCTGGTCAAGCCTTCCTAATATTTTAGGGGATGCAATACCGAGTCAATATTCAAGCAGGGCAAAAAATATCAATTGGCTGACATTTTACCTTGGACTTAACTGGCATATACCGACTTCAAAAGATAAATATGAACCGGTAAAAAAGTACAGGAAATTTTAGAAAAAGATTAAATATATTATTATAATTATTATTCCGCTGACAGTAATCAGGGCATAATCCTGAACAATTCCGGATTGAATTCTTCTCCAATCTTCACCTGATTTCTTAATAAAATCAGCCAATCCATTAATAAACCCATCAATAATTTTTATGTCAAAAATTTTCCATAATAATTTATCAGAAATAAAATATAACGGGTTTACTATTATCCTATCATAAATTTCATCAACGTAAAATTTATTTTCAACAATTTTTGCAAAACCTCTGGATGCTTTAAATTTTTTAACAGCAGAAAACTTTTTATATGAATATGTTATCGAAATTAGTGCAACTACAACAGACAATATCAGCAATATAATTTCCAGTGACACCTCGGGTTTATTTACTTGTGAATACATCATTAAAGCTGTTTCGGTTTTATCAAACACCACAGACAAAAATCTTTCCAGAAAATTGGGCAGATGTGTTATATGCGGCAATCCAATAAAGCCACCGATTACCGATAGTCCGCACAGAATCAATAAAGGTATCGTCATAGATTTGGGGGACTCATGCGGATGAATATTTGCAGCATATCTCGGTTCTCCGTAAAAAGTCAGTGTAACAAGCCGAAACATATAGAAAGCCGTAAGAAAGGCAATCCCGAGTAAAACAATATAAAAAATTAACCCACTGTTTAAAAAAGTTTTAAATAAAATTTCATCTTTGCTCCAGAATCCGGCAAGAGGAGGAATTCCGGAAATTGCAAGAGCCCCAATTAAGAATGTATAATATGTAATTTTCATCTTATCTTTCAACGCACCCATATTTCTGATATCCTGTTCATCAGACATAGCATGAATAACTGAACCGCTGCCCAAGAACAAAAGTGCTTTAAAGAACGCATGCGTAATCAGATGAAAAATTGCAAGCCAATAAGTAAAAGTACCCAATGCAACAAACATAAAACCGAGTTGTGATATAGTAGAATAAGCAAGAATTTTTTTAATATCATTTTGTTTAGCTGCAATTACAGCGGCAATTAAGGCAGTAAAGATACCTATTATCAAAACAATATTTGTTGTGATAGGGGAGTATACATATAAGAGTGAACATCTTGCAATCAAATATACTCCTGCGGTTACCATAGTTGCGGCATGAATAAGTGCAGATACAGGAGTAGGACCAGCCATTGCATCCGGAAGCCAGACAAAAAGGGGAATCTGTGCAGATTTTCCCGTTGCACCGAGAAATAAAAGTAAAGATACAGCAACCAGAAGTCCGCTGTTGAATTCAAATGATACCGGAATAGCAGCAAGAAATTGAGAAATATTCAATGTACCGAAATTTAAAAAAATAAGAAACATTGCAATCATAAAGCCAAAATCACCAATTCTGTTAACAATAAAAGCTTTTTTTGCTGCATCTCCGGTGAATTTTTTTTCGTACCAAAATCCAATGAGTAAATATGAACATAAGCCAACGCCTTCCCAACCTAAAAACAACAGTAAAAAATTATCGGCAAGAACAAGAATTAACATAGAAAGGATAAAGAGATTCATATACGCAAAAAATCTCGAAAACATCGAATCATTATGCATGTAACCAATGGAATACCAGTGAATTAAAAAACCGACACCGGTAACAACCAAAACCATACATAAAGAAAGGGGATCTATTAAAAAAGAAAATTGAATATTAAAAAAACCAGCTGCTATCCAACTCAATAAATTAAGTGTAATAAAACGGGATTGAGGTTCCAGTGAGAATAAATATATCAAAAAATAAACTGCAATCAAAAAAGGAATTAAAACAACAGCAGAAGAAAATATTCCGATAAATTTTTCCGATTTGATTCTTTTTCCAAATAATAAATTAATAATAAAACCTAACAGAGGAAAAATTAAAACAAAAATAAAAAATTTATCCATTAGTAAAATATCACCATTTTAAAATATTAATTTCATCGACATTAATCGATTCTTTATTCCTGTATATTGATATTATTATAGCAAGTCCAACTGCAGCTTCAGCAGCTGCAACAGTCATTATAAAAAACACGAATATTTGACCGTAATAATTCGAAAAAAAAGATGAAAATGTAATTAAAGATAAATTAACTGAATTAAGCATCAGTTCAATGCACATAAATATTACTATTGCATTTCTGCGAACAAGAACACCAATTACTCCAATCGAAAAAAGAACTGCGGAAAGAATTAAAAAATATTGAATATCAATCATATTTCAAATAAATAATAAAATAAAATAATAATATATAATAATAAAATAAATGAATAAATAGAAATATAATACAATAACAAATTCAATAGGGAATTAAATACAAACTTACAGAAAGAAATAAACAGCAGATACAACATAACATAACTTTACATAATATATATTATATAACACTTTAATGCTTATTTTTGCCTTTAGATAATTAATTTGATTGGTTAATTTTATTATAAAATGAAGCTATTAGATAAATATATTCTTAAAAATTTCATTCAGAATTTCCTTTTTGGTATATTTTGTTTCTTAATTATATTTGTTATTGTTGATTTATTTGAAAATCTGGATAGATTTATTGACAAGAATGTTCCTTTAAAAATTATAATAGATTATTATATTTTTTTTATTCCTGAAATTTTAAAATTAATAACTCCGGTCGGCATGCTGATTGCTTCCTTATTTACTATCAGCAGGTTTGTAAATTTTTCAGAATTTACAGCCATGAAATCAGCAGGTATAAGTTTATTCAGATATTTAATGCCAATACTTATATTTGGAATATTTATTACAGTTTTATCAATTTATTTTAACGGCTGGATTGTTCCAAAAACAAACACTGATAAGTTCATAATTGAAAGAAATTATCTTGACAAAAATAAGATTTTATCAAATATTAACAATCTTAATTTACAGGATGCTTCGAATAAAATCATAACAATCGGTACAGTTGGAGAAAACGGCAATTTATGTAACAACATTTCCATACAGATATTTAACGATTCAAATTTAACACAAATGACATCAAGGTTTGATGCAAGACAGATGATATGGGATACTGTCAAAAAAGAATGGATTTTAAAAGACTATTTCAAACGGATATTTTCGGATAATAATCTTGAAAATTTGCAATTTATAAAGGAAAACAGAGTTTCTGACATAAAGGAAATAATAAAGTTAAATGTTGAACCGGATATTATTATAAAGAAGAATATGAAACCCGAAGAACTAAACCTATCTGATTTTAAAGCTTTTATTGAAAATATGGAAAAAAGCGGAATAGATGTTTCGAAGGCAAAAGTTGATTATTATTCAACAATTTCATTTCCTTTTGCAAATCTGATAACAATAATATTCGGAGTATCTGTTTCGACAAACAGAAGAAGAAGCGGAGCTGCAATACAATTCGGAATGGCTGTTTTAGTTAGTTTTATATATCTTGGATTTGTTAAAATTTCACAAGTGTTTGGTTACAACGGAAGTATTCCCCCACTATTGACAGCATGGATAGCAAATATTGTATTTTTAATAATATCTGTTAATAATTTTATCAAATTTCACAGAATTTAGTATTAAAGTAATGCTTTACATTAATATATATAATATAACTTAATTTATATTAAATATATTAATTTACCTTATCTTTAGATTTATCAATTGGTAACTGAAATCCGAATCCTCCGTCCGGCTGTTGAGTTATTATAACAGAGCCAAATTGTTTCTCGAATTTCTCAATATTATCCTTCAATGCATTTAGAAACATTTTACAGTGCTGCGGAGTCATAATGATTCTTGAATGAATTTTAGCTTTAGGAACACCGGGAAATATTCTTGTAAAATCTATTATAAATTCTGCGTTAGAATGTGAAATGATTGCAAAATTAGAATATGAACCTTCAGCTTCTTTATCACCGAGTTCAATATTAATTTGTTGTTGAATTGAGTTGTCTGGCATAATTTTTAAATAATTTTATATTTTTACTAAAATAAATTATTGAATATAAAAATTCAATTCTACAATTAATTTAATATTATAAAAAACGAATAAATTAAAGTTTATAATATCTTGAATAAAAAATCAAGTTTATTTAATTTTAAATAAAAAAATATGAGTTTATTAGTAATTGGTTCATTAGCGCTTGACACTATAGAGACACCTCATGGAAAGAGAGAATACACTTTAGGAGGTTCAGCGACATTCATATCAGTCTCCGCAAGTTATTTTACAAAAGACATTCGCTTAGTAGGAGTTGTAGGTTACGACTTCCCACAATCAGAAATAGAATTTTTTAATTCCCGTAATATTGATACATCGGGATTAGAGATTTTAAAAGATAAAAAGACTTTTCACTGGCACGGTGTATACCATAAAGATATGAATACACGAGATTCAATTACAACCGAATTAAATGCCTTCGAGACTTTCAATCCAGAAATAACAGACAAATTCAGAAGTTCAGATTATGTATGTCTGGGAAATGTTGATCCGATAATACAAAAAAGAGTTATAAAACAGTTAAAGAATCCGGAATTAGTAATGATTGACACGATGAATTTCTGGATAGAAGGAAAACCTGCTGAAGTAAAAGAGACATTAAGTTTAGTTGATGTAATAATGATAAACGATTCAGAAGCCAGGCTAATAAGCGGAGAATACAATCTGATTTACTCTGCAAAAAAAATTATGGAATTAGGTCCTAAAATTCTGATAATAAAGAAGGGTGAACATGGTGCACTACTTTTTACTGAAAACACAACTTTCACAGTACCGGCATATCCGCTTGAAAAAGTATATGATCCGACCGGAGCAGGAGACAGTTTTGCGGGAGGTTTTATGGGATGGATAGATAAGACAAAGGATATATCAGATTCTAATTTAAAAACCGCCATGGTATACGGAAGCGTTATGGCATCATTAGCCGTACAGGAATTTTCACTGGAAGGGATAAAGAATCTTGAGAATACAACAATCAAAAAAAGATTTGAGGATTTCAGATATTTAACTAATTTCTGACAAAAATGGCTTTAACAAGTACAGAAAGTATTATTATTAAGGGATTAAAGTTCAGAGAATCCAGTAAAATTATTACACTTTACTCAAGAGATTTCGGAAAATTCAGTGCAATAATTAAAGGTTCCAGAAGCCATAAATCCCCTTTCAGCTCTTCTGTAGATACAATGAATCACGTTAATTTATTTTTTAATAAGAAAGAAAATCGTGACCTTCAAATAATAAATAAGGTTGAATGTATTGAACATTATACCGGAATAAAGCAAAGTCTCGAAAAATTGGAAATTTCATACAAAGTTTTATCATTAATCAACAAAGTAACATATGAATATTTAAAAAACATCGAAATTTTCAATATTTTAAAAGAAACAATGAATCTGCTTAATGAGAGTTCAAAAAATTTGGATTTAATTTTTTTAAAATTTCAGTATTTGATAATGAAACATTCCGGTATCGAGCCAAGTATAATAAAAGAAAGCAACGATATTGTCGGAGAAAACAAAAATAAAGAAACTTTTTACAGTGAAAATTCATTATATATTAACAAAAAGGAAAATAAATTACTGTATTCACTATTAGATAAAAGCGATTTAGAAATTATAAAATACGAAATTAAGACTGTGAACGAACTTGAAAAAAAACTGTACAGAATTATTTCTATCACTTTAAATTATCCAGAATATACATTTATTAATAAAAACATAAGTATTACATAAACAGATACCATTTATAAAAAAGGAGGCAAATATGTCTAAAAAGTCAATCATTGCAAGTGCAATTTTACTTATAGTATCTATTACATTTGCTGTAATTTTGATTGCAAGTTTCAACGGAAAAAGGTTACTTGTAGCACAGACACAACAGATTAATTTTAAAACAACTCCGCCTATAAGCAATCTAAGCAACGATGCAAAAGGTATCAATGATACATTTGTTGAAATATCAAAAGCAGTAACTCCATCTGTTGTTTACATAGAAGTAACCGGTGAGAAGAAATCCACCAAAAATGAAAATGACAGAAAAAACTTTGAGTTCTTTTTCGGACCGGATTTCAAATTTTTCGACGATATTCCTCAACAGGGTTCAGGTTCCGGAGTTATTATCAGCGAAGATGGCTATATTATAACAAATAATCATGTTGTTAAAGGAGCAGCGGACAAGGGGATCAGAGTAGTGTTGACAGATAAACGGGAATTCACGGCAAAATTAGTGGGAACAGACCCAAATACCGATGTTGCAGTAATCAAAATAGATGCTGATAATCTGACAGTAGCCGCTATCGGTAATTCCGACGAGGTACAGGTCGGTCAGCTCGTTTTGGCAATCGGAAATCCGTTAGGATTAAATAATACTGTAACCAGCGGAATTGTTTCAGCGCTTGGCAGAAATATAAATATCAGCAATGACAGCTACGCCATAAATAATTTTATACAAACAGATGCAGCAATTAATCCGGGAAACAGCGGAGGTGCACTGGTGGATATAAACGGATTAGTAATCGGAATAAATGCAGCAATAAAATCGAATACCGGTTATTATCAGGGATACGGCTTTGCCATTCCGATAAATCTCGTTAAAAACGTAGCAAACGATTTAATTAAATACGGAAAAATAGAAAGAGGATATATCGGTGTTTCAATAAAAGATGTGGACAGCAAAGAAGCTAAAGGACTGGGTTTGGACAAAGCAAAAGGAGTTCTGATACAAAATATAATTGAAGGCAGTGCCGGTGATGAAGCAGGTTTACAAACGGGTGACGTAATTTTATCAGTAAACGGTAAAGAAGTTAATGCCGCCAATGAATTGCAAACTATAATCGGTTCAAAAAAGCCCGGAGATGAAGTAACACTGAAGATATTCAGAGACGGTAATACATTTGATAAAACCGTTAAACTTAAAGCAAGAACTGAAAATAATATTGCGGAATTTTCACCCCGCGGAGAAGATATCAAGGAAAAATCGATACAAAAAAATTTCGATAATATTGGTTTAACTGTAACCGATTTAACAAACTCGATGAAAAAAGAGTTAAATATAGAAAACGGAGTCTATGTAAAAGAAGTGAAGATGTTATCAGAAGCATACAAGAGAGGATTCAGAGAGGGTTTGGTAATTATGGAAGCGGATAAAGAAAAAATAGACAATGTATCCCAGTTAAACGAAATACTGGAAAACAAAAAACCCGGAGACATAGTGGTTTTTAAAATTATAATTCCACAAACAAAAGATATCAGATTAATAGCAGTAGAAATATTATAAATAAATAAAAAACAGGCACTTTTTATACAAAAATAAAAAGTGCCTTAAGAATAAAAAAATCTCTTGCAATAAACAATAATTTTTAATAATTTTGAACATATGGCTAGCAGGATTGTAAATACCATAATTGTTTTGGTGTTTCTTCTTGGCAGTATAGCAACTGCTGCCAATAATAAGCACTTCTACAACGGGGAAATAAATGATCCTTTCAAATCGAATACAACGATTAATGAGGATTATGAATTATATCAGAATTTCCCTAATCCATTCAATCCGGTCACAAAAATATCTTACAAGATTAACAAGGAAGGTACTGTTTCATTAAAGGTATATAATCTTGTTGGTCAACTTGTCAGAGTACTGGTCGAGGAATATCAAACACAGGGAACATACGAGACATATTTTGATGCAAATGATTTAACAGCCGGAGTTTATTTATATAAACTTCAGATAAATGATTATGTTTCGGTAAAAAGGATGACTCTGATAAAGTAAACTTATCTGATTTTTTACAAAATAGAACAAAGTGTAATGAAAGCAATTTTTCTTATTTTATTAGTGTGTATATTATTTTTTAATCCGTTAAACAGCAACGCTCAAAAAGAAATAATAGACGATTTCAGTAAAAAAGAGATGCCCGGATGGGTCTGGGGCGGGCTGGGAATGAAATATTCACACGAACAGGACAACAGAGAAAACGGATACTGCGAAATATTTACAACTAACACTATCAAGGGTTCGAATTATTTAGGAACAGTAGCAAAATACTCCCCTATCCTTTTTACCGCAGGAAATTATATAGTATTTATGATAAAAGGTGTGTCGAATGACGCACTTTTAAGAATTCAAATTTTATATGACGTTGATAATAACAATAAATACAACGAAGATGAAGACATAATGTTAACGACGAAACCCATTTCATTAAATTTTAACGGCTGGAAAGAAATTAAAATAAAACTTGATGAAGAGAATTTTTCGCTAATATCCAAGTATAATGACGATTTTTCAGTAACCGATGAAGAATGTTTGGCACTGCAATTTGCGTTTGAATCCGGAAAAGATTATAAAGAATCGAAATTTGAAAGCGGATTGGCACTAATATCAGAAGTGGTCAACAAAGATTACCTTTCAGATTACAAAACAGAAAGAGAAAGTGATTCAAACACTAACACAAAATCCTATTTCAATTCCAAGAATTATCCAAATCCTTTTAATCCAACAACGACCATAAGTTACACTCTCGATGAACAATCTTATGTAACAGTGACTGTATATGACAGGTTAGGCAGAGAAGTTAAGACAATAGTAAATGAAAGCCAGTCACAAGGTACACATACGGTCGAGTTTAACGCTTCAAATCTTCCAAGCGGAATATATTTTTACCGCATTAAAGCAGGAGATAAAATTGAAGTTCGAAAAATGATTTACACAAAATAAAAAAAAGACTCGCTACTTGCAATAAAAAAGCCCGCTGTCAAGCGGGCTTTTTTTTATATATTAAATTACAATAATTTTACTTGATTAAAATCATTTTCTTAATATCCACAAAATCATTAGATTCTAATCTGTAATAATAAACACCACTGCTAAGGTTAGATGCATCGAAATCTACGATGTAATTTCCTGCATTTTTAATCTCATTAACAAGCAATACTACTTCCCTACCAAGAATATCATATACTTTCAAAGATACAAATCCTTGTTTTGGAAGTGCAAAATTAATCTTGGTTACAGGATTGAAAGGATTAGGATAGTTTTGTGATAAGGAATATGTTGTTGGAATTTCGTTATTATTATTTGTAACATTACTTGGATTTCCGATAGTAATCTTCAAATTTGCTCTGTAAGTTCTCGAATAAGCGGTCGTAATCGAACAACCGGAAATACTCGAAGAATATCCGACATACATAAATCCTGTCATTGAAGTGGCATTTACAGTCGAAGAAGTACCTGAAGATGCATTATCAAAGCAAATTTCAATTAACAGATTTGATGTTCCATTCCAGTAAAAAGTTTGATTCAACGGAATATCCTGCCACCCTGTTGCAGGAACCGTATAAGTTCCCGTATAAACTGTTGTCCATCCGGAGTTTGCAAAGCCTGAAATTGTCGAAGCGGAAGTGTTTTGCATTTTGACTGTAAATCCGTTTAATACAGTGGCACTTCTCGAGATGACATTAAATCCTATATGAGTTATATGAGATGGAGTCAATCCTGCAGCTGTAAGTTCTGCTGCAGTATAAAGCATATTTGTTCTCGAATCCGAATAAGTTGAATAGAATGGATGACTTGAAGAAGTAGTCCCTGTGCCAACAGTAAATATGTTTTGTCCTATTGTAACATTAAATGTATCGACACAAGTCGGTCTTAAATCACAAAACATATTAAAGAAAAATTGAGCAGAATGTCCTGCAGGTGTATTTGTCGCTGAAGTGGCACTGTATTGTCTAATTACCGAACTGCCTCCATTAATAGTTCCGTAAACTATACTATCAGTATTGAGCGTAACATAGGCACTATTTTTTAAGAGTTTTCCAATCCCATTAATTAGATTAGAGGAACCTGTATTCTTGAATTCAATTCTTAACATTACCGTCTCGCCAATATCCCATCTTCCGTTGTTATTTCCTGCAGAATCATTTATTGTTACGGAGCCTAAATCCATAACAGGAGCGTGTGCCTGTATACCGAATGTGCTTGTCCATACATTTGTTCCGTCGCTTGCCCAGTAATTAAATGTTACCATTCTGTTATCCGGAATTAATGGTGATACAGTATAGGTAAATGCATCGTTAATTGTTTTAGTTGCACCTGCATTTACAGTTCCGAAGTTTTCAGTGGAGTCTGTAACTGTAATATACGGGTCTGCTGATGTAACTTTGACATTAACATCTGTAGCAGTTATCGAACCAACGTTTTTAACCCTGAAATTCAATTTATTTATTTCCCCGTAATCCATTAAACCATTTCCATTACCAAGCGGAGGTGTATCGTTTATTCCAACCGAATCTTTTACTACATAAGGACCTGTGTTTGGAATAACCTGAACATCAGCATTATAACGGTATTTATCCTGCTTCGTCGCTACTACCTTAATTATTTGCGGAGGTATCTGTGTTCCAGGAATATTGATTGTTAATGTTGTTCCTGAGCTTGTTCCTGTCCCGAGTATTGTTGTATCTATTGTTAAAGCAATAAATGTACCTGAATCCGCTGTTACATCAAATGTTGTTACACCGGTTGAAATTGTTGAAGCATGAGTTACACTTAGATTTGTAGGTACGTTAGCATATACATTCAAGAATGCATCACTGTGATGATGGAATAAATGATAAGTTACTTCTTTATTACTTGTATTATATGGCCAGCTTGAAGCATAAAGGAAATACTTACCTGCAGCATTTCCAAATGCCGGTTTGAAGTCTCTTGAAGCCGGTGTTGAACCATAATCAGGCATAAAATCAGGCCAGAAATTATCCATCATTCCCCAAACATATGTATCGTTTACAAACGAATAAGAAACTTCTGAAGCAGCAATTAAACCTAATGCTCCGGCATTTTGTCCGTTATATTTATAACGGTGGAACTTTTCTGCAAAACATTCTGTAGAATTATTGTATTTACCCGTTAAACAATTAATAGAGAAAATATAAGATAAAAGTCCCACATTTGTCAATTGGTCAATATTGGTACTTGTAAAAGCAGGCTCGCCCCATCCAGTAACCGAACCATGGTCTCTATGTTGCAGAGCAAAGGCACCATTGTTTAATGCAGAAACAACCATTGCTGCTGTACCGCCACTCCAGCCGCCAAGTGAATCGGGTGTCAAAGGTATGTAATATCTGCCTGCAGGTCCGAAATAATCTACAACCATTTGAGTGTTTTGATTGGTTGACCAAACAGTGCTAGGAGTTCCTGAATATATAGCATTAATTCTTGTCGGGAGTTTACCCATTTTTTTCTTCCAGAAACCGCCTACAGTTTCGGAACAAATCTGGAACCATCTTTCTGTCTGCCAGCCAAGGGCTGTGATCGGCTTGTAATAAAAATTTGCATCAGTCGGCGGATTCTTCTCGTAGTCTATAAACTTCGTTATCATTGTCTGTAATTGCGTTGCATCCTGTGCAGTCATTCTTGCCATTACAATATCAGGTAATTGATTGTTATCAATGTCTCCAAGAATATTATCGGATACACAATAACTGTTATAAATCGGTGATGTAACTGAATTATTCGCATCAGGTGGATTATAATCACCAAGCATCAATACAGCAACAGGTTTTA